>JAFKKW010000108.1 GCA_017304275.1 Hyphomicrobiales bacterium
ATCGGCGTCGCGATCGACATAGGTGTGGCAGATGCCCTCGAGATGCGCGAACACCGGCACGCGCGCCTCGTCCTGCACGCGCTGGACGAGCCCTTTTCCGCCGCGCGGCACGATCACGTCGCTGGCACGGTCGAGCCCGGCCAGCATCAATCCGACCGCATCGCGGTCCGTCGTCTCGACATATTGAACGGCGGCCGCGGGCAGACCGGCCGCCGCGAGCCCCTCGGTGAGACACGCATGAATGGCCAGGCTAGAATGATGGCTGTCCGAACCGCCGCGCAGGATCGCCGCGTTGCCCGACTTGAGGCTCAGCGCACCTGCGTCCGCCGTCACGTTCGGCCGGCTCTCGTAGATGATGCCGATGACGCCGATCGGCACGCGCACGCGCTGGATGCGCAACCCGTTGGGCCGCGTCCAGTCGGCGAGCACGGCCCCAACGGGATCAGCTAGTGCGGCCACGTCCTCGAGCCCCTGCGCGATGCCCTCGATCCGCTTCGGATTGAGCACCAGCCGGTCCACATAGGAGTCGGGACGGCCTGCCGCCTTGGCGGCCGCCACGTCGGTCGCGTTCGCTTCGAGGATCTTCGGCGCATCGCGGCGGATCGCCTGGGCCGCGGCAACGAGCGCCTCGTCCTTGGCGGCGCGCGGCGCAAGCGCCAGCACGTGGGCGGCCTCCCGCGCGGCAACGCCGATGCCCCGCATGAGCGCGGCCGTGGAGTGGGAGCTGTCGGTGACCTTCTGCATGAGTGGTTCTTTAAAGCTTGGGGCCGGGATTCTCCACCCCTATACGGTGAAATCGGCCGCTGCGGATGACAGCTCTGCGGACGGCGTCTAGCCGCGGCTATTCCGGGCCAGCGCCATGTCGTTGCGGTGGATGAGCTCCGGCCCGCCTTCGTAGCCGAGAATGTCGGCAATCTCCGACGACTTGCGCCGGAGGATGCGCGCCGCGTCGCCGTGTGGATAGGCCGCGAGACCGCGTCCCAGCTCGCGCCCGTCGGCGGCCCGGATCACCACCGCGTCGCCGCGTCCGAAATTGCCGTCGACCCGAGTCACGCCTGCGACCAGCAGGCTCTTACCCTGAGCCAGGGCCTTCTCGGCGCCCGCGTCCACAAAAAGCGTGCCGCGCGGCTCGAGCTGCCCGGAGATCCAGCGCTTCTTGGCGGTCACCGGGTCCTGCTTGGCGAGGAACCAGGTGACCTTCGAGCCCTCAGAGATGGCCCGCAGCGGGTGCATGACCTTGCCGGTCGTGATGACCATGTTCGTGCCGGCGCCGAGCGCAATCCGCCCGGCTTCGATCTTGGTCTTCATGCCGCCCTTGGCAAGCTCGGTGCCGGCATCCCCCGCCATGGCCTCGATCTCGGCCGTGATCTCCGTAACCAGGGGGATATGCTGCGCCTGCGCATCGTCGTTGGGCGGCGCCGTGTAGAGCCCGTCCACGTCCGACAGCAGCACCAGGCAATCGGCCGACACCATGCCCGCAACGCGCGCCGAGAGCCGGTCGTTGTCGCCGTACTTGATCTCGGCCGTCGCCACCGTGTCGTTCTCGTTGACGACCGGAATGGCGCGGAGCTCGAGCAGCGTCTCGATGGTATGGCGCGCGTTGAGATAGCGTTGGCGCTGCTCCGTGTCGCCGAGCGTCAGCAGGATCTGCGCCACCGTGAGCCCCGACTGCGCCGCCAGCTCCTGGTAGGCGTGCGCGAGGCTGATCTGGCCGACGGCGGCCGCGGCCTGCGATTGCTCGAGCTCGAGCGGTCCCTTCGGCAGCCCGAGCTTGTGCCGCCCGAGCGCGATGGAGCCGGACGAGACCAGCACCACCTCGCGGCCCTGGCGGACCAGTTCGGCAACGTCGGTAACGAGCGAGGCGAGCCAGTCGCGCTTGAGCATGCCGGTCGCGCGGTCCGCGAGCAGCGCCGAGCCGATCTTGACCACGATGCGGCGCGCCCCTGTCCACTCGGGACGGGCGAGGTTGGCATCATGCTGGGCAGCGGACGGAGGCATTTGCGAAACGAACGGCGGCTGGAGGGTGGCGCTTCCTACCACGCGCCGGGCATGCGAGGCGAGATACCGTTTGGCGCGGTTTATGGTCTGCGAAGTCGCGAAATGCCGACATTCGCCGACTACGTACAAACACGGTGCTACCGAACCCGCACTTGAGAAAAAGCTTCACGCAAACGACCTAAGCTGCCCTCCAGGCATTCGATTTGATCGCTACGTTATGTGAATGATTTTACTTGGAAATATTGTTGTTCCAAAGTCTTTACAGGGTAGCCGCAAGATAAACGAAGCAGTATGATGTGTGCGTTGTTTGCATCGCACCAAGCAACACGCCTGACATCGCAAACCCCAAAAAATGGAGTTCTCATGAACCTCCAAGAGCAGAGATTTGCCTGCTTGCGGATGGCGATGGAGCTCGGCTGCAAGGCCGACTCGATCATGCCTCTCGCAAGAGAAATGAAGGAGTACATCGAAGGACCACCTTTCGCGCCGGCCGTCGCCGCTGCGAAGGATCTGGACGCGGTTGCCGACTGCGGGACCGCGCTCGCGGAGCCCGTGCTGGCGGAAGCCGTCGTCGAGGAAGTCCCTGTCGAGGCCGTCGTGGAAGCCGCGGCCGTAGAGGTGGTCGAGGAGGCTGCCGCTGAGCCGGAAGCTGCGCAAGCCGACGCAAGCGAGCCAGAGGCAAGCGAGGCGCCGGCTGAGGCAAGCGATGGAGCGGAAGCACCCGCTGCTGCCGTCGAGGCGGCTCCGGAAGCCTCCGAGGAGGCCCCAGCCGCGGAGACCGTGGCGGAGGCCGCGTCGGAGGCGGACGCCTCTGCCGACGCTCCCGCTGATGCCGAAGTCGTTGCGGCCGAGCCTGAGATGGAAGTCTCCGAGCCCGTCGCAGAGGCAGCCCCCGAAGCGGAAGCCGCACCAGCCGCCGACGCTGCGGAGGAAGCTCCCGCTGAAGCCACAGCCGAAGAGGTTGAAACTGAGGCTGAAGTCGAGGTTGAGGTCGCACCCGAGGCGATCGCCGCCGTCAATGGTGCTGCCGAGGCAGCCGCTGCTCCGGCTCCGGCCGAATAACAAGAAACGTGTGCATTTCGCGTCGTCCCCTGCGCAAGGATGACGAGAGGAAACCGAGTTGAAGGAGGGCGGGCTGGCTGTGAGGCCATCAGCCAGTTCGCTCGACGAATAGGCCAAGGTGGCATGGACGCCCGTCGCTCGGGCACGTCTATCACGCCGCAATGGCACGCCTGTCAGTCCCGCCGAGCGAAGCGAACGCGACGCGCAGAGCGGGAACCCAGCGTAAGCCCCTATCGCGATGTCGTCCTAGATGATGCTCTTCTCATAGAGATCCGTGCGCCGATCGCGGAAGAAGCCCCAGTCCGCCCGATAGCTCTCGATCAGTCCGAGATCGAACGTGTGCAGAAGCACGCCTTCGTCATCGGCACCGAAGCTCTCGACCAGCTCGCCGCGATGATCGGCGATGAACGAGTGCCCATAGAACTTCTGCTGCACGCCGTCGTTGTCCTCGAGCCCGATGCGGTTCGCCGCGACGATGGGCACCGCGTTCGATACCGCATGCCCCTGCATCGCCCGTTGCCACTGCAGGTGCGTATCGAGGCTCGTGTCATAGGGCTCCGATCCGATCGCCGTCGGATAGAACAGCACCTCGGCGCCCGCGACCGCCATGGCGCGCGCCGTTTCCGGATACCACTGGTCCCAGCAGATGCCGACGCCGATGTGCCCGCGCTTCGTCCTCCACGTCTTGAAGCCGGTGTCGCCCGGCCGGAAATAGTACTTCTCCTGATAACCGGGGCCGTCCGGGATGTGGCTCTTGCGATAGACGCCGAGGATCTCGCCGTCCGCATCCGCGATGGCAACGCTGTTGTAATAGCGTGGCCCGTCCTTCTCGAAGAACGAGATCGGGATCACGACCTCGAGCTTCTTCGCGAGCTTGGCAAGCTTCTTCACGCATGGATGCTGATCGACGGGAAACGCCGTCTCGAACCACTTCGGATCCTGCGTCGTGCAGAAATAGATGCCCTGGAATAGCTCGGAGGGTAGCACGACGTCGGCACCGCGCTGGGCGGCCTCTCGCACGAACGCTTCGGTCTTGTCGATGTTCTCGTTCATGTCCGGCCCATACGAGGTCTGGATGCCGGCCACGGTGATGCTGCGCGTCTTCATAGCCTTCGCCTTCATGCCTGAAGCTCCAAATCCCGCGGCTCCTGCTGCGTGATGCAATGGAACGAGCCGCCGCCGGCGTCGCCCGCGCCGAGCAAACCGCGCGACGAAACACCTACGACCTTGCGGTCCGGGAACACCGTGCTCAACGCCGCCAGCGCCGCATCCTGGGTCGGCGTCCCATAGACCGGCACCACCACCACGCCGTTGGCGATGGCGAAGTTCATGTGCGAGGCGGGCGACACTTCTCCTTGCGCGTTGTGGTAGAGCCCTACGCCCGGAATGCGGACTACGTCGAGCCTGCGGCCGGCCGCATCCGTTGCCGCGCCGAGCCGCTCCGCAATGGCGTCGAGAATGGCCGCGTTCGGGTCGTTCGGACCCGCCGGCGCCTGGCAGACGACGCGGCCCGGCGCCACGAAGCGCGCGATGTTGTCGATGTGCCCGTCCGTATGGTCCCCGACGAGACCCTCGTCGACCCAGATCACTGTCCTGGTGCCGAAGGCAGCAAGCGCCGCTTCCGCCTGCCCCGCAGTCCAGCCGTTGCGGTTTGGATTGAGCAGCGTCTGCCGGGTGGCGAGCACCGTGCCCTCGCCGTCATGGTCGACGGCGCCGCCTTCGAGCACGAAGTCGAACCGCACGATCTCGGCGCCCGCCATGTCCGCGACGCGGTCGCCCACCGTCGAATCGTCCGGCAGATCGAACTTACCGCCCCAACTGTTGGTCTGGAAGCGCAGAGCGATGCGCTTGCCCTGGCGGAAGGCGAAGATCGGCCCCGTGTCACGCAGCCAGATGTCGCCATACTTGGCCGAGACCAGCTCCGCCGCACTGCCGACCGCATTGAGCGCGGACTTTGCCGCTTCGTCGCCATTGATCAGCAGCCGCACCGTATTGCCGGCCTCGCTGAGGGCACGGACGGGCGCCGCCACGTCCGCGCGCGGCGTCGCGAGATCACCGTTCCACTCGGAGGCGTTGGCCGGCCATGCGGTCCAGATCGCGGCCTGCGGCGCCCACTCGGCGGGCACGATGATGGACGTATCCGTCATGACGCAAAAGTGTCCTTCAAAGCCTCGGTTCGAAGCCGGGTCATGCCCCTTAAAACGAAGGAATGCAATACGCGCGTGACGCCGCGTCGGATCGGTCCTGAAACGAAAAAGGACGCCGGCTTGCGCCGACGCCCGGACATTGCGCTCGTTGCGTTCGTTTACTGAGCCGCGCCGGAGCCTGCAGGTGCGTCCTCGGGGCTCCGCGTGGCCGGGCCCGTGCGCGTATCGGGGAAGCCCTGCACGCCGCTCGAATCCTGGCTCGGCTGTGTCGTGCGGTTGTTGTTCGAGGCGCCGGCCTCTCCGGAGGAAGCGCCGGTGGTCGCGTCGCCGCCGGGCGCCCGCGTCGCCGGTCCCGTACGCGTGTCGGGGGCACCCTGCACGCCGGGGCCGGAGTTCGGCCTGGTCTGTCCGATGGCACCCTGATCATTAAGGCCCCGGTCCATGGAACCATCCTCGGCGAGCGCAGGCATGGCGAGAGCCGCCGCTGCAATGCCGCTCAGGAGAATCTTCTTGGAAAGGAACATTGCTTTCCTCCTTGTGGTTACTGCCGCCATTCGAGGGCGGCTATGCGGGAATAATTCCGGGAAGGGGGAGGAGTTCCAAGCCGTGCGATGCACAATCCGCTAACGACGATGTGAAGTCACGAACCGGGCTTATAACAACGGCCCCACAGCGTCTTCCGCCGACGCGACGTCATGCCGTGCGACAGTATGAAGGCGGCCCGGGCCGTCGCTGCCGACCTTGCGCATTCTCCTTGGTACAGCTATCAGACTCACCGTGAGCACGCGCTCGCGGGCGTAGTTCAGTGGTAGAACATCAGCTTCCCAAGCTGAGTGTCGTGGGTTCGATTCCCATCGCCCGCTCCACGACTTAGCTCATTCCGAGCTAGTCGTGTTTCCAACCGTGTTTCCAAGACTTGTTCCGTTCACGTTCTGGCCCGCTCCCATTTGAGCACAGCGGCCGACGCGAGCTTCCGCTGGTTCACCTGCTTTGCGTGGTGCGCGACCATCTGCAGACTCCGCCCGGTGACGGCAGTCAGTCTCGACCTCCGCCGCGCCCGCCTCCAGCAGCATCACGACGGCCGACTTGCGCAAGCCATGAAACACACGAGTCCGCTCTTCGTAACGAGTGACGGCTTGTGCTCGTCTGACGACGGCACGGGAGTTGTCGGTTCAGGTGACGGCGCTAACGACGGGACGTTCAACAATATGGCGACGGCAACCATTCGACTGATGTGACTTGACGTTAAATAT
>JAFKKW010000109.1 GCA_017304275.1 Hyphomicrobiales bacterium
CGGCTGCCATCACCAATAGTTTCTCAGGCGCCCTGTCCGATCGGCTCGGCAAACGAAAAGGACTTGCAGCACTCGGCTACGGCATGTCCGCCTTTACCAAACCGGTCTTTCCGCTTGCATCTGAGCTTTCGTGGTTGATCGCGGCGCGCTTTATTGATCGGGTTGGCAAAGGCGTGCGGGGGGCTCCCCGCGATGCGCTGGTTGCCGATCTGTCGCCACCCGAGGTGCGGGGCGCGAGTTTCGGCCTCCGACAATCGCTCGATACGGTCGGCGCTTTCCTCGGACCCTTGCTCGCCATTCTTCTCATGGTCCTGACGGCCAACAGCTTCGTCACCGTGTTTTGGATCGCAGTGATCCCGGCATTCCTGGCATTTGCCCTGATCGTATTTGCCGTCCGCGAGCCCGAACGACTTCCAGATCTCAAACCGGTCCGGTCCCCCCTCAGCCGTCGCGAACTGGCGCGTCTCGGCCAGGATTTCTGGTGGGTGGTGGCCGTTGCCACAGTATTCACGCTCGCGCGGTTCAGCGAAGCATTCCTGCTTCTGCGCGCTCAATCCGTAGGCTTGCCCGTCGCCCTGGTGCCGGCCATATTGGTTCTGATGAACGTAGTCTATGCGCTGGCCGCCTATCCGGCCGGTGTCTTGTCGGATCGCATGGACAGGCGCAACATGCTCGCGGCCGGTCTCGTCCTTTTGTTTCTGGCCGACATGGTGCTCGCCTATTCATCGTCGGTTGAGAGCGTCGCGGCCGGCGTCATTTTGTGGGGTATCCACATGGGGCTGACCCAGGGGTTGCTGGCAACGCTGGTGGCTGATACGGCGCCCCCCGAATTGCGCGGCACAGCCTACGGCATGTTCAACTTGATGACCGGGCTGGCTCTACTCGCCGCCAGCGTCATTGCCGGAGTTCTCTGGGATGCCGTCGGGCCCAAGGGGACCTTCCTCACCGGAGCTGTGTTCGCGGCCCTCGCCGCCGCAGGTGTGCTTTTCCTACGCAGGGTTTCGGTCAGGACACGATTTTGAAAAGTTCCGCCGGCCGGGCGTGCAATCGAATGCGAAACGGCGCTATGGCAGAATTTTCGAAATCCAATAGGCGGTCGCCCGCGCGTGCACGAACGTTCGTCTCGCCTCACGAGGGTTCGCACGACTCGAATCTGGAATGCCGCCAGCTCCCCATCACGAGACAGCCCGCATGGTGATGGTGCGGCCTGCTCGGGCTAAAGTCAGAGCGCTTCATACAAGGTCCCTTGGCGCAATGACCAAATCCCTTGATGCGCACTTCGCCCGCCCGCCAGGGCAGCACGTGAGACCCTGCAGACGCAGACCACATTACCAAAATCAGGCCCGCCCCGATCATCTTGATTGCCATTCCCGTCACGGTGCTTTGGTCCTTTTACTTGGCCCCAGCGTCAAGGCCGTATCTCGATCCCGCAGTGCCTTCGCCATCTCCCCGAGAGATGCGTAGGCGGCGGCTCTCAGGCGATAGGCATCGCCGTCATTCGGATCGCGCTCGATCACGCGCGTGAAATCCGCAATCGCTTCCCGGTATTCTTGCCGCTTTCCCCGCAGGAAGCCGCGATTAAAGAGCACGTAACTATTGTCTGGCTCTCGGGCAAAGGCGGCATTGTAATCAGCGAGAGCCTCGTCGAGACGGCCAAGCGCCGAGCGGGCGCTGCCGCGGTTGACCAGCGCCATGACATGATCCGGGCTGCGGCTTAGGGCTTGGGAGTAGTCCTCCGCAGCGCGCTCGAATTGCCGCAGCCGGAAATGAGCATTGCCGCGATTGTAATATGGCAAAGACGCGACCGGATGCAGCTCAATCGCCGCGCTCAACTCCTCGATGGCTTTGTCGAGGCGGCCCGATTGATAGAAGCGTAAACCGCGATCATTGTGAAAGGCGGCATGAGTATCGCGATCCGCGAAATCAACGTGCCAGGGTTCAATGGTTGGAGTATCGGATTCCGCACCGGCGCAGGGCGTGAGCTGGGCTTTGATGGCGAGTAGAAAACCGGCGGCGATCACTGTTCTCCTGGCCATGGATGGCTTTCCTCTGTCACACCGCCTGAGGGCTGGGGTGCGTATGGTGATCGGGAACCTCGATGATCTCCTTCGGTCTCCCGAACCCAAATATCTTGCACAACGCTGGCAAGACCAGCAGGGTCAATATCGTCGAAGAAATAATGCCGCCGATGACGACGGTAGCCAGCGGTCGTTGCACTTCCGAACCCGCGCCAACATTAAACGCCATCGGGACAAAACCCAGGGACGCAACGAGGGCCGTCATCAGCACCGGTCGCAAGCGTGTCAGCGCGCCTTCCGTGATCGCCGGCTCGAGATCATGGCCGCTCGCCATGAGGTTGCGGATGAACGAGACCATGACCACACCGTTGAGTACAGCAACCCCCGAGAGCGCAATGAAACCCACACCGGCGGAAATCGACAGCGGGATGTCACGGAGCCAAAGCGCCGCGATGCCGCCCGTGAGTGCCAGCGGCACCCCGCTGAAGACAATGAGCGCTGCGCGTACGGAGTTAAACGCGGTAAATAGCAGCCCGAAAATGAGGAGCAGCGCCAGCGGCACCACGATCTGCAAGCGTTGGGTCGCGGAGGTCAGTTGTTTGAAGGTTCCGCCATACTCGAGCCAGTGCCCCGGCGGCAGCGTCACGCGCTCATCTATGGCCTTGCGCAGATCTGCGATGAACGAGCCGAGATCGCGGCTTCGCACGTTGGCGGTCACCACGATGCGGCGTTTGCCGTTCTCGCGCTGAATCTGGTTGGGGCCGATCGCCACTTCGAACGTGGCGACTTCCTGCAGAGGCACATAACTGGGCGCGCGCGATGCAGTATCACCTGCTCCGGTCCGAAGGGGCAGCGGGACCGGCAGGCGCTTGAGCGCATCGAGATCGGTTCTCAGGGTTTCCGGCAACCGGACGACCAGATCGAAGCGGCGATCGCCTTCAAAGACCTGGCCCACTGACCGGCCTCCGAGTGCGACCTCGATGACATCCTGGACATCCGCAATATTGAGGCCGAAGCGGTCAAGGGCCGCCCGGTCCGGGAGAATGCTGAGCACCGGCAATCCGCTCACTTGCTCAACCTTGGCGTCGGCCGCCCCGGAAACGCTGCCGACCACGGCCTCGATTTTCTCCCCTATCTCGGCGAGTTGATCCATGTCGTCGCCATAAACTTTCACGGCAACATCGCTCCGAACACCGGAGATAAGCTCGTTGAAGCGCATCTGGATGGGCTGCACGAACTCATAGTTATTGCCGGGAATCTCTCGGACAGCCGCTTCCATCTCTGCCACGAGCTGCGATTTGGGCTTGAGCGGGTCCGGCCATTCGGCACGGTCCTTGATCATGACGAACGTGTCGGCAACGCTTGGCGGCATGGGATCCGTGGCCACCTCAGCAGTACCCAGTTTCGCGAAAACCCTGTCCACTTCCGGAAACTGCTTGAGGCGCGATTCCAGTGCCGTCTGCATCCCCACCGCCTGGGAAAGGCTGGTGCCCGGAATACGCAAGGCGTGGAGTGCGATATCACCCTCATCCAGGCTCGGAATGAATTCGGAACCCATACGCGAGGCCAGCAACCCGCCGAAGAGGACAAGCAGCACAGCCGAGCCAACCATGATAAACCGGTTGGCGAGCGCAAATCGAAGCAGCGGCTCGTAAACCCGCCGCGCGCCCCGCATGATGAGATTCTCTTTCTCGTCGACCTTGCCCGTTACGAAAATCGCCACGGCGGCCGGTACGAAGGTGAGGCTAAGGATCAGGGCGGAAAGAAGCGCAATGACGACCGTGAAGGCCATCGGATGGAACATCTTTCCTTCCGTCCCGGTCAGGGCAAAAATGGGAACGTAAACGACGGTGATGATGAAGACGGCAAAGATACTCGGCCGTATGACTTCTGCCGTCGCTTCGGCCGCAAGCTTGTGGCGTTCTTCCGCGCTCAGCAATCTTCCAAGTGCGTGCTGCGCCATTCCGAACCGTCGCAGGCAATTTTCGATGATGATCACGGCGCCATCGACAATGAGCCCGAAGTCGAGCGCGCCCAGGCTCATAAGATTGCCGGAGACCCGCCCTTGCACCATGCCCGTGATGGTCGCCAGCATCGTGATTGGTATCACGGCCGCAGTGATCAGAGCCGCCCGGATGTTTCCCAGTAGAAGAAAGAGGATGACAACGACGAGAAGCGCGCCTTCGAGCAGGTTTTTTTGCACTGTTTCGATGGTTCGGTCCACGAGCGTCGTGCGATCATACATGGTCTTTGCAACGACCCCCTCCGGGAGGCTCTTGTTTACTTCGACAAGCCTCTCGCTGACGCGCTGCGAGACCGTGCGGCTGTTCTCTCCAACGAGCATGAACACGGTTCCTAGGACGACCTCGCGTCCGTTCTCGGTGGCGGCGCCCGTTCGCAGCTCCTCTCCCAGGTGAACGTCTGCGACGTCTCCGATGCGTATCGGAAGGCCATGACGGTTCGCCACGATGATCCGGCGCACCTCGTCCATGGTTGCCACCTGGCCCGGAACACGGATCAGATATTGCTCGCCTGACCGTTCGATATATCCAGCACCGGCGTTCGAATTGTTGCTCGACAACGCCTCCATGACGTCACGGATTGTCAGGCCGAAGGCCAGGAGCTTTTGCGGATAGGGCGTGACGTGGAATTGCTTTACGAATCCCCCGATCGTGTTGACTTCGGTGACGCCTGGAATATTGCGCAGCTGCGGCCGCACCACCCAATCCTGCAGGGTACGCAGCTCGGTGGACGACCACTCCGCTCCCTCTGCGTTTTTGGCGCCCGGTTTCGGCTCAACGGTGTACATATAAATCTCGCCAAGACCGGTGGCGATCGGGCCAAGCTCAGGCTCGAGCCCCTTTGGCAACTGGTCCTTGACCTGCTGAATCCGCTCGTTGATGAGCTGGCGCGCAAAGTAGAGGTCGGTGCCGTCCTCGAACACGGCCGTGACCTGCGAGAGCCCGTAGCGCGAGATCGAGCGCGTGTGCTCCAGCCGTGGAAGTCCAGCAATGGCCGTCTCCACCGCAAAAGTCACCCGCTGCTCGGCTTCAAGAGGCGAGAAGCCGGGCGCCTCGGTATTGATCTGCACCTGAACGTTTGTGATGTCCGGTACCGCGTCGATCGGCAGACGCTGGAAATTGTAGGCGCCAAGGGCGCAGAGACCGATGACTGCGAACATCACGGTCCATCGCTGGGCGATCGAAATATAGACAATCCGCTCTAGCAAAGCGCTTACTCCTAATGGTCGTGGCTCGCGCCGGATTTTTCGATATCGGCCTTCACGAGGAAGCTGTTTTCGGCCACGTACTCGGTTCCGGGCTTGAGACCACCCTTTACCTCAGTCCATGTCGCATCGCTGACACCAAGATCGAGCATGCGCACCTCATACGTCGTTCCAACCTTGGCGAAGACGACAGTAAAATCCCGGAACCGCTGAAGTGCCGAAGATTTGACGGCGAGCGGCACTTTGTGCCGGTCGACGACGACCAGGCCGCGCACCGTCATACCGGGCCGCCAACGAGCCTGTGTGTTGTCCAGAGTCACACGGGCCAGGATCGATTGGCTCGCGAGTTCGGCGACCGGGGTGAAGATCGCGACGGTGCTTTCGACCTCGCTATCCCCCTGGATGTCTTTGACCCGTATGGTTTGCCCTGCCTTGATGCGGGGCAGGTCTTTGGAGAAGACGTGGAACTCGGCCCACACCGAGCTGAGATCAGCGACCACAAAAATAGCCGCGTCTCCGGTCACATCGCCAATATTCGTATTCCGCTCGAGGAGCACGCCGTCGAACGGCGCCGTTACGTCGTAGTTGTTGAGGCTGGCGTTACTCTCGACCACCGCGAGCACTTCGCCTTGCTTCACCATCTCGCCGACATTCTTGGACACCTGCCGGACGACCCCGGGAAAACGGGCTTTCACCTGTGCAGTCTTGTTCTGATTGAGGACGACACTGCCGGTCAATGTGATCGTCTCTTCAATCGTGACCGGGCCCGCCGTCTCCGTCTCCATGCCGGCGCCCGACGCGGCGGTTTCAGTGATGGTCGTTCGCCCCTCATAGGAACCGTACGTCCACGCGTAGGTCTTGCCGTCATGCGTGGCCGAAACCGCAACATCGAAAGAGTGGGGCTCGACCACGGACGACGTGCTCTTGAGGTAGTCAGCTTGCGGCTCGAACGAAAGGGTGTCGACATCCCCTCCCAGACGCGACAGCTTCACCTCCACCACCACCTTTGCGGGGTCGAGCGAACGGTCGTCCATATAGGCATAGAAATGAAACTCCGGCGGCACACCGGTCTCGAAAATTGTAACCTCCAGCGCGAAGCGCCCGGATTTGAGCAGGCGGCCGTTATGGGGGCCCCGCTCGAATTCCTCTGCCTCCGCGGCATCGTGCTCGCCGTGCCCATCCTT
>JAFKKW010000110.1 GCA_017304275.1 Hyphomicrobiales bacterium
CGAGGGTCTCGCGGCTCGGCGGCGTCTTCAGATATTCGATGATGGTTGGCTCCTCGCCGCTCGCCCGGATCATGGCGAGGGTGTTGCGCGAGGTGCCGCAGGCGGGGTTGTGGTAGATCGTGACGGACATAGGGACGGCTCCGGGGTTCGAGCCGTTTTAGCATGCGTGACTGCAACGGCGAACCACCAACGCCGCGTGCAGGGCGCCGGCAGGTCGCGGGTATCGCTAAATCAGATCGATTGGATCTCCTTTTCACTCCATGGCCGGGCTTTGACCCGGCCATCCAGGGCTCTCGGCAAACCGTTTTCATCCTGACCCTGGATGGCCGCCTGTCGATGCGGAGCATCGCTTCGCGATGACGGCGGCCATGGAGTGGTGAGGCAGGCGTGCGTCAAATTCAAGCCAGCGGAGGTCTCTCGCTATCAGTATCAGGAGGCTGCGAGCCTGGCGGCGATCTCCGCCACGTGCTTGCCCTGGTAGCGCGCGCCAGCGAGCTCGTTGTCGCTCGGCTGTCGCGAGCCGTCGCTGTCGGCAAGCGTCGATGCACCGTACGGTGTGCCGCCTGTGATCTCGTCCATCTTGCTCAGGCCCTGGAACGAGTAGGGGAGGCCGACGATGACCATGCCGTGATGAAGCAGCACGGTGTGCGTCGCGGTGATCGTCGTCTCCTGTCCGCCGTGCTGGGTGGCGGTGGAGGTAAACACGGACCCGACCTTTCCGACCAGCTTGCCCTTAGACCAGATGCCGCCGGTCTGATCGAGAAAGTTCTTCATCTGCGCAGCCATGTTGCCGAAGCGCGTCGGCGTGCCGACGATGATGGCGTCGTAGTCCGGCAGCTCATCGACTGTCGCGATCGGCGCCGGCTGATTGAGCTTGAAGCCGCTCTTCTCGGCGACCTCGGGTGGAACGAGCTCGGGGACGCGTTTGACCTCGGCATGGGCGCCACCTTCGCGGACGCCGTCGGCGACAGCGTGCGCCATGCGCTCGATGTGGCCGTAGCTCGAATAATAGAGGACGAGGACTTTGGTCATGATGGGGGCCTTTGGGTTCGGGTTCTGAATTACGCGAGTACAACAATGCGCCGGACGGCGGATTTGTTCGCTCCATCCGGCGCATCGTGGTCAGGCGCCGAGGTCGAACAGGAGAACCTCGGCGTTGTCGTTGGCGGCGATGCGCACCTCAGCCTCGTCGGTCAAAGCCGCACCGTCTCCCTGACCTACAGGGGTTCCGTTGACCGTGACGGCGCCGCGCGTGACCTGCACCCATGCCTTGCGGTGCGGACGAAGCGCATGGCTCACCTCGTTGCCCTTGGCGAGGTCGGCAACGAAAAGGTCGAGGTCCTGGTGGATCGTCAGCGCGCCGTCGCGTCCGTCCCGGGCACCAACGAGTTGCAGACGACCTTTCTGCTGCGCGACGGGGAACGACTTCTGCTCGTAGCTCGGCTCGAGACCGCGCTCATCGGGAAGCACCCAGATCTGAAGGAAGTGGACCGGGTCTTTCTCGGAGGCATTGAACTCGCTGTGGGCGATGCCGGTGCCGGCCGACATGCGCTGCACATCCCCGGGGCGGATGACCGATCCGGTGCCGAGACTGTCCTTGTGGGCAAGGGCGCCCTCGAGCACGTAGGAGATGATCTCCATGTTGTCGTGCGGGTGCGTGCCAAAGCCCGCGCCGCCTTCGACAACGTCCTCGTTGATGACGCGCAGCTTGCCGAAGCCCATGTTCCGCGGGTCGTAGTACTGGCCGAACGAGAACGTGTGCTTGCTGTCGAGCCAGCCGAAGTTGCTGGCGCCGCGCTCCTTGCTCTTGCGAACTGTGATCATGGCTTTTCTCCAGATTTCGCGGGCGAGGCTCCTGTGCCTCGGCCCTGTTGTCAGGAGAGAAGATGTCGTCGCTCACATCCGAAACAAATATGTCGTAATTGGACTATTTTGGTTCCAAAATGTATCCAATAAAAAGGCCCGCCAGGGGGGAGGCGGGCCTTTTCGTTTGTCTTACGCTGCCTTGCTTTCGAGGGGCGGGTAGTCCGTGTAGCCCTCGGCGCCGCCGCCGTAGAAGGTCGCGGGCTGGGGCTCGTTGAGCGGGGCGTTCCGCCGGAGACGCTCGACGAGGTCCGGGTTGGCGATGAAGAGCTTGCCGAAGGCGATCAGATCGGCCGCGCCGCTCTCGACGGCCTCGATGGCGCCTGCGCGATCGTAGCCATTGTTGGCGAGGTAGGCGCCTTTGAACAGCCGGCGCAGGGCAGCGATGTCGCCCCCCGGCGGAAGCTCGCGCGAGCCGCCCGTCTCGCCTTCGACGAGATGCAGGTAGCCGAGCCCGGCGTTGCTGGCCACGGTGATGGCGGCGCCGAATGTCGCCATGGGATTCGAATCCGAAATGTCGCCGAAGCTCGAGAACGGGCTGAAGCGCACGCCGACGCGCGTTGCCGGGAATACCGATGTCAGGGCGGCGAGGATCTCGGCCAGGAAGCGGGTGCGGTTCTCGATGCTGCCGCCGTACGCGTCGGTGCGCTTGTTGGAGCCGTCGCGCAGGAACTGGTCGACGAGGTAGCCGTTGGCGCCGTGCAGTTCCACGCCATCAAAGCCGGCCGCTTTCGCGTTCTCGGCTGCCTTGCGGTAGTCGTCGACGACGCGCTTGATCTCGGATGTGTCGAGCGCGCGCGGGGGTGACGCATCGGCAAATCCCGCGGGCGTGAAGACCTTAGTTGTGGCGGTGATCGCGGAGGGTGCGACGGGGGCTTGTCCGTTCGGCTGCAGGGACGCGTGCGAGACGCGGCCGACGTGCCAGAGCTGCGCGAAGATGCGTCCGCCCGCGGCGTGAACAGAGTCGGTGATCTTCTTCCAGCCCGCGACTTGTGCGGGGCTATAGATGCCGGGTGTCTGGATGTAACCCTTGCCTTCGGGCGAGATCTGCGTGCCCTCGGTGATGAGGAGGGCTGCCGTCGCACGCTGCGTGTAGTATTCGATCGCGAGATCGCTCGGCACATCCCCGTCCGGGACGGCGCGGTTGCGTGTGAGGGGCGCCATGACGATCCGATTCGGAAGTGTGAGGTCGCCAATTGTGATGGGCGTGAAAAGCTTTTCTGTCATGGCGTCGATCTCCGAGGGGTGAGCCTGCAGTCATATGGTTTCAAGCGGCCCAAAGAAAAAGGCTCCTCAGATGTCGCAGGAGCCTGTCTCCGGGCCGTCAACTGCCTTACGGCGCGTGCCTTCGACTGGATCAGGCGGTCAGCGCGGAGCGACTTTCGAGACCCCCAGTGGTTGCGAGACCCCGCCGGAGCCGGATAACATCAGCGCGCATGCTGTCGTTTGCGGATGGGCTCGAGCTTGGATGACGCGATGCCGGAATCCGGCTTTGTGAGTGATGAAAAGGTCTCCGGCATGTTGGGCGCGGAGGCCGTCAGTACACCGCATGACGTGGTGGCGACCGCGCGTCGCTGGCTCGACGAATGGGGCACCATTGCGCTCGCAACCGTGATCAAGACCTGGGGCTCGTCGCCGGTTCCGGTCGGAGGGCAGCTCGTCATCGGACCCGAGGAGCGCTTCGAAGGCTCGGTGTCCGGCGGCTGCGTCGAGGCCGCGGTGATCACGGCGGCTGCCGAGGTGATGGCCAGCGGGCAGCCCAAGGTGCTGGCGTACGGCGTCGGAGACGAGACGGCGTGGCGTGTCGGTCTCCCGTGCGGCGGGCGGATCGAGATTTTCGTCGAGCGTCTCTCGGGCCGTGACGACGCGGCATATCTCGACGCGGTGATCGAGGCGCGGAGCACGCGATCGCTTCTGATCGTCGATAGCAATCTCGCGAGCGGTGGCCGGACACTTCATTGCGATACCGACGCCTACGACTCAGAAACGGCGCAGCAACTCTCCAACGGCGCGTGCGTGCTGCTCGAGGGGGCCGGAGACCGGCGCTTCCTGCAGGCGCTGGCGCCGCCTGTGCATGTTATCCTCATCGGTGCCGGGCATGTGGCGCAGGTGCTCGCCGATCTCGCGCAGCGCGTCGGTTTTCAGGCGACCGTGGTCGATCCGCGCACGGCGTTCTCGTCGGAGGCGCGGTTCGGCGGTGTTGCCTTGCGGCAGGACTGGCCGGAGACTGCGCTGCCGGCGCTGGGCCTCGACGGACGCACGGCCGTGATCACGCTTGCGCATGATGCCCGCCTCGACGACGAGACGCTGCCGATCGCGGTACGGTCGGCGTGCTTCTACGTCGGCGCGCTCGGGTCGCGGCGGACGCACGAGAAACGCGTGGAGCGACTGCGGCAGGCGGGGCTGACGGACGCGGAGATCGCGCGCGTCGATGCGCCGGTCGGTCTGCCGATCGGGGCCAAGGGGCCTGCGGAGATCGCCGTCTCCATTCTCGGGGCGGTGATCAAAGCGCGGCGCGGGGCGTGACATGACTGCGTCGGTGCCGCTGCGGGTTGGGGCCGTTCTTCTGGCGGGTGGGGCGTCGCGGCGGTTCGGAGCGGACAACAAGCTTCTTGCCGCGCTCGATGGCGTGCCGATCGTCGTAAGAGTCGCGCGCGAAATTCTGTCGGGCGGCGTCGATGAGTTGGTCGTCGTTACCGGCGCGGAGCACGATGCCTATGTGACGGCGCTTTCCGGCCTGCCGGCGCGGCTGGTACGGAATGGCGCATGGGACGAGGGGATCGGAAGCTCCATTTCGACGGGGGTGCGTGGGCTGTCCGAGGTTGCCCAAGGGACCTTCATCGTTCCGGGAGATCTGCCAAACCTTACGGCTGAGGTGTTTCGCCAGCTTGGGGTGGCATTTGTCGCCGCGGCTTGTGCGCGCGTGATCGTGCCGGTCACGGCTGAAGGGGCACAGCGCAACCCCGTGCTCTGGCCGCGGCGGTTTTTTGCGCAATTGTCGGCGCTTGCGGGGGCCAAGGGCGGAAAGTCTCTGCTGGACACCCTGGGGGAAGCGCGTGTTGATGTGCCGTTCGACGACGAGTCCCTGTTCGCGGACATCGACACGCCGGACGATTACGCGCGTCTCATTGCGGGAGCCTGATTGGTGACTGTCATCGACCGGTCGCGCCGGACCGATCGCGGGGCGGAGAGCGATCCGCTGCTTCGCGTTGCGGACGTGCGCAAGTCCTATGCCACGCCGCAGGGCATGGTCCCGGTCCTGAAAGGTGTCGATCTCACGCTCGCCGCGGGCGAGAGCCTTGCGCTGCTCGGCGAGTCCGGCAGCGGCAAGAGTACACTGCTGCACCTGATCGGCGGGCTGGACGACGTCGATGGCGGCGAGATCGTGCTCGATGGCGCTCGCGTGTCGGGACTATCGGATAGCGTGCGTGCGGCGCTCCGGCGCGAGTCCATCGGCATCGTATTCCAGCAGTTCAATGTCGTGCCGAGTCTTTCGGTAGCGGACAATCTCGCTTTCCAGGCGCGTCTTGCCGGGCGGTTCGATCCCGCATGGCAAAGCGAGCTTCTGGACCGGCTCGGGCTTGCTGCGCTCGGTGCCCGTTATCCGGAGCAACTGTCGGGCGGCCAGCAGCAGCGGGTGGCGATCGGGCGCGCGCTGGCGGTCAAGCCGCGCCTTCTGATCGCGGACGAGCCGACCGGGAACCTCGACGAAGCGACGGGCGACGAGGTGCTGGCGCTCGCGCTCGATCTCGTGCGGCGTACCGGGTGCGGATTCCTGATGGTGACACACAGCACGCGGCTGGCGGCGCGGCTCGACCGGCAGTTGACGCTCGCGTCCGGCGTGCTGGTGACGTCGTGACCCAAGCGTTCTGGATCTTCGTCACGCTGCTCAGCCACTGGCGGCGACATCCCTTGAACTTTGCGACGCTCGTCATTGGGCTCGCCATCGCGACGGCGCTGTGGAGCGGCGTGCAGGCGCTGAACCAGCAGGCGAGAACGAGCTACGACCGGGCGGCTGCGATATTCGGTGAGACCGGCGGCGCGAGCATCGTCAGCGCGACGGGCGTATTCCTCGCGCAGGACGACTACGTCGCGCTGCGGCGTGCGGGATGGAAAGTGTCCCCGGTGCTCGAAGGCACGGTACGGATCGGTGCGACGTCCTATCGGCTGATCGGCGTCGAGCCCCTGACGGTGCCCAAAGGGTCGCCGGTCGGCGGGATGGCTACGGGCCGGGATCTGGAAGCTTTTCTCCGCGCGCCGGGGCAAACGCTGGTCGCGCCCGAGACGCTGGCCGAGCTTGGGGTTGGGACCGGCGCGACGCCGCTCACGGAGCGCGGGCGCGCCCTTCCGCCGCTCGTCGTGGCGGAGGGCGTGGCGCCAGGGCTTCTCGTGGTCGACATCGGTGTCGCGCAGGAGATCCTCGCCCGGCCGGGGCAGCTTTCGCGGCTGGTCGCCGGGCCGGGGGCGGTGCACGATGCGCCGGCGCTCGCTGCTCTCGCCGGAGACCGGTTGCGGCTCGAAGCTGTTGAGGCCGGCGGCGAGCTCGCGCGC
>JAFKKW010000565.1 GCA_017304275.1 Hyphomicrobiales bacterium
GAGCGCGATATGGGCGGCTTCGGCGGCTTCCTCGGCCTTGCGTTTCTCGGCGCGCACCTTGACGAGCTCTGCGTAAGCCTTCTCGGCTTCCGCCGATTGCTGCCCTGCGATACGCGACGCGAGGGTCTCGCGGATGGCGCCGGAAAACCACCAGCCGGTGGCGCCGAGCGCCAGCAGCAGGGCTGCGATACCCATCAGCATTCGCGGCTTGCGCGCCGGCGCGGCGACTTGCGGAGCCGGCGGTGCTGCCGGCGTGGCGAGGCCGCGGCCGGGATTGTAGGTACCGAAGTTCCAGATATGCCCCTCAGGGTCGCGGCAGGAATAGCCGCGCCGGCCGAGGCCGTCGCTCTTGAGCTCGAGCACGATTTCCGCGCCCGACTCCTGCGCGCGGGCATAGTGGTCGTCCGCGTCCTCGATGACGAGATAGCAGCTCTGCGTTTCGACGCCGCCCACCTCGTCGGGCTGGCGCATGAGCTTGTCGAGATCGGTATCGCGGACAGCGCCCATCATCATCAGGCTGCCGCGGTACGTCATCTGTCCGTAGATGACGGAGCCGTCGCTGTCCGAGACGGCGATCTGCTTTTCGAACCCGAAAGCCTGCTCGAGCCAGCCCATCGCCGCCGCGAGATCGCGGTAGCGCATCAGTGGCATGAGGTTTGGAGCGGGCAGATGGCTGCTCGCGGTCATGAAACGCTCCAAAATTAAAAAGTCCAGCCTCTTTCGGCGCCGTACGCGACGCGTACAATCGAGAAAAGCGCACGGGATGCACACGATCGAGATGATGCAATGGGACTGTGCTGCGCTGGGCCGCGGCACGCCCGAATCACGAGTTCATAAATGATAATAGAAATTTGCGCTGAAGCGTTGAGAAAAATGAAGAAAAAAGAAAAGGCGGGGAGCGTGAACGTCACTCGCATGCACAACAATCCGCGAGAAAAGAGCGCTTTCTCGCGTATTTTCTAGGAAACGGAGAAAATTTTGGGTCCGCCAAGCGAGCGGTTTCAAAGCGGCTTTATTGCCGTTTCGAGCCAGCGCAATGTGGGCGGATCGACCTCGGGGCCGATGAGCGCGGCGACGCTGGCATGATAGGTGTCGATCCAACGCACCTCGTATGGTGTCAGCAACTCCTTGACGATCAACCTGCGGTCGATCGGTACCAGGGTCAGCGTCTCGAAACCGAGAACGTC
>JAFKKW010000111.1 GCA_017304275.1 Hyphomicrobiales bacterium
TGTGGTACTACCTCGGCATCGAGGGCACGACCCACGCCGCCGAAGAGGTTCGCTCGCCGGCGCGTGCGCTGCCTCTCGGTACCATGACCGGCATCATCACGCTGCTGATCGCTGCCACCATGACCTGGTATGTCTGCTCCGGCCTCATGCCGTGGGAGTATCTGGGTCAGGCGGTGACGCCTCTGTTCGATGCGGCGCGTCTCACCGATTCCACGGTCCTGATGGTGCTCCTCTTCATCGGCACCATCTTCTCGACCCTGGCCTCGGCCAACGGCTGTATCAACGACGCCTCGCGCGCCTGGTTCTCCATGGGACGCGATCGCTACCTTCCCCAGGTGTTCGGCGCAGTGCATCCGAAGTACCGGACGCCCTATCGCTCGATCATGTTCCTGGTGCCGGTGGCACTGGTGTTCGCCTACTTCGCGCCGCTCGATCAGGTGATCACGTTCTCGATCCTGTCGGGTCTGCTCGAGTACACCTTCATGGCGATCAACGTCATGATGTTCCGCAACAAGTGGCCGCTGGGCACGATCAAGAGGGGTTATGTGCACCCCTTCCATCCGCTGCCGGCGATCGTGCTTCTGGTCCTCTGCTCCGCCACCTACTTTGCGGTGTTCCTGGGATACGGAACGCAGCTCATCGCGATGATGGTGTTCTACATCGTCGCCTCGCTGTGGTTCGCCTTCCACCGCTACAAGTTCGTGCGGCGCGGCGATCAGTTCACGATGCCCTGGCCCAAGCCGGTCGGCTACTGACCTTTCGCAAAGCAGGAAATCGCCAAGCCGGGAATGTCCGGCTTGGCACTGCCTTAGGCCCAACAAGGGCGGCTCTATGCGGGCCGCCCTTCCCGACAATGGCTGGGAGAATGACCGGTGAGCCTTGTCTCTGCGTTGCTGCTGTCGTCCGTTCCGATCGGCATCCTGCTCTGGATCGGCCGTCGTGATCATTGGACACGTCAGCATAGCCGCCGGAGTTTGCTCGACGATTGCATTCCGCTGTTCGATCGTTACGAGCTGACGCACGGCGACGACAACTTCCCACGGCTGAGCGGCCGCAGCGGCACGCGCAAGATCGATATCCGCCTGCTCAGCGATACCATGACCATCCGCAGGCTGCCGCAGCTCTGGCTCCAGGTCACCGTGCTCGAGCATCTTCCGGATGTGAGCGGCTTCGCCATTCTTGTTCGCCCATCGGGCTACGATTTCTACAGTCTGACGGCTGGCTTCCACCATGTGATCGAACCGCCGCCGTCTTTACCGCAGGAGATCCTCGCACGTGGCGAGGACGCGCGATCCGTGCGCTTGTTCGAGAAACTGGCGCCGACGTTGGCATCCATCCTGTCCGATCCGCTCGTGAAGGAGATCGCCGTAACCTCGAAAGGCCTCCGCATTATCCGTCAGAACGCCGAAGGCCGCCGCGGCGATTACCTTCTTCTGCGCCAAGCCGTGTTCGATGACGCGATGGTCTCCGCCGAGACGCTCGCGACCACCCTCGAACAGATCCAAGCTCTCCGCGACGATGCCGTCACGCCGGCGCGGGGCGTGAAGGAGCCGGTATGACGAAAGAGCGCGCGCCGATGCATCCTTACGCCGTGCTTGCCTTGGCGATCCTGATGCCCGGCGCCGGACACGTGGCGATAGGACAGCCGCAGCGCGGGTTCGGTTTCGCATTCTTTTCTCTACTGCTCGCGCTCGTCACGTGGCACACGACCACCCCCGATCACTCATTTATCGGCCGCTCCGCGGCGGGCTTGTTCGTGTGGGCGCTCTCGATCCCGGATGCCTATCGCCTCGCGCGTCTGAACTACGAAACATGGCGTCAAAAGGCGGGGAGGGTATCCTGATAGGAATATTTGTTTCTTGGTAGTTGAATGTCGGGAAAGTCGCTGATAGAGTAACTTCAACAGAAAACAACAAGAGCGTGGGGGTGCCCTGCCGATGTGTGGAATCGTTGGACTTTTTATAAAGGATAAGGCGCTCGAGCCGCGGCTCGGCGAGTTGACCGCCGGAATGCTGGCGACCATGTGCGAGCGCGGGCCGGACTCGGCCGGTTTCGCGGTCTATGGCGCGTCGAAGGCCGGCGAGGCCAAGATCACGCTTCAGTCGCCGGAGCCCGATGAGGACTTCAAGACCCTCGCCAAGGTCATCGAGGGTGAGATCGGCGGCAAGGTGAAGCTGGACGTGAAGTCCACGCATGCCGTGCTCCTCTGCAAGGACGATCAGATCGATGCGATCCGCAAGGCGATCCGCGAGAAGTTTCCACGCGTGCGCATTATGGGCGTCGGCGAGTCGATCGAGATCTACAAGGAGGTCGGCTACCCGACCGAGGTCGCCAAGCAGTTCGATCTCGTCCATATGAAAGGCACGCACGCCATCGGCCACACGCGCATGGCCACCGAAAGCGCCGTCACGACGCTCGGCGCCCATCCGTTCTCGACCGGCTCCGACCAGTGCCTCGTGCACAACGGTTCGCTCTCGAACCACAACAACCTGCGCCGCGACCTGAAGCACGACGGCATGACCTTCGAGACCGCCAACGACAGCGAGGTGGCCGCTGCCTACCTCACTTGGCGCATGAATCAGGGCCTCAACCTCGGCGAAGCGCTCGAGAAGAGCCTTGAGGATCTCGACGGCTTCTTCACCTTCGTCGTCGGCACCAAGAACGGCTTCGGCGTCGTGCGCGATCCGATCGCCTGCAAGCCCGCTGTCCTGGCCGAGACGGACCAGTACGTTGCATTCGGTTCAGAATTCCGCGCGCTCGCCGGGCTTCCCGGTATCGAGAATGCGAAAGTCTGGGAACCCGAGCCCGCCACTGTTTATTTCTGGGAGCGCTAAGAATTATGAGGGCGATCGATCTTGAGAAAACGCCGCTCCGCGAGCTGAACGAGAACCTGCATCAGCTCAAGGATGGAACCAACGAGACCGAATGGGAGGTGCTCAACCCCCGCGGTCAGCACGCCATCGCCGTCGGCGTCGACGCGCCGGTGACGGTCACCATCCGCGGCCCCGTGGGCTACTACTGCGCCGGCATGAACAAGCAGGCGACCGTCGTCGTGCACGGCTCCTCCGGCCCCGGCACAGCCGAGAACATGATGTCTGGAAAAGTCATCGTGAAAGGCGACGCCAGCCAGTACGCCGGCGCCACCGGCCGCGGCGGCCTGCTCCTCATCGAAGGCAATGCGTCCTCCCGCTGCGGCATCTCGATGAAGGGCATCGACATCGTGGTGAAGGGCAACATCGGCCACATGTCGGCCTTCATGGCGCAGACCGGCAACCTCGTCGTGCTCGGCGATGCCGGCGACGCGCTGGGTGACTCGATCTACGAGGCCAAGCTCTTCGTGCGCGGCAGCGTCAAGAGCCTCGGCGCCGACTGCATCGAGAAGGAGATGCGCCCCGAGCACCATGACCAGCTTTCGGCACTCTTGAAGAAAGCCGGCGTCAACGGGGTGAAGACGTCCGAGTTCAAGCGCTACGGCTCGGCCCGCAAGCTCTACAACTTCAACATCGATAACGCGGACGCCTACTGATGAGCTATCAAAACCCGCCGACCACGCCCCGCAAATCATCGACGTTCGACGACTATACATTGTCGGAGATCCGTCGTGCCGCCCAGACGGGCATCTACGACATCCGCGGTGGCGGCGCCAAGCGCAAGCTGCCCCACTTCGACGATCTGCTCTTCCTCGGCGCGTCCATGTCGCGCTACCCGCTGGAGGGCTACCGCGAGAAATGTTCGACCGCCGTCACGCTTGGCACCCGCTACGCGAAGAAGCCGATCGAGCTCAAGATTCCGATCACGATCGCCGGCATGAGCTTCGGCGCCTTGTCGGGCAACGCCAAGGAAGCCCTTGGCCGTGGCGCGACGCTCGCCGGAACGTCGACGACGACCGGTGACGGCGGCATGACGCCCGAGGAGCGCGGCCACTCCCAGATGCTGGTCTATCAGTATCTTCCGTCGCGTTACGGCATGAACCCCGACGACCTCCGTCGCGCCGACGCGATCGAGGTGGTCGTCGGCCAGGGCGCCAAGCCCGGCGGCGGCGGCATGCTTCTCGGTCAGAAGATCTCCGATCGCGTCGCCGAGATGCGCACCCTGCCGAAGGGCATCGACCAGCGCTCGTCCTGCCGCCATCCGGACTGGACCGGCCCCGACGACCTCGAGATCAAGATCCTCGAATTGCGCGAGATTACCGATTGGGAGAAGCCGATCTACATCAAGGTCGGTGGCGCGCGTCCTTACTACGACGTGGCCCTTGCCGTGAAGGCGGGTGCTGACGTGGTGGTCGTCGACGGCATGCAGGGCGGCACCGCCGCCACCCAGGAGGTATTCATCGAGCACGTCGGCCAGCCGACGCTTGCCTGCATCCGGCCCGCCGTCCAGGCGCTGCAGGATCTCGGCATGCATCGCAAGGTGCAGCTCATCGTCTCCGGCGGCATCCGTAATGGCGCCGACTGCGCCAAGGCACTCGCGCTCGGTGCGGATGCCGTGGCCATCGGCACCGCCGCGCTCGTTGCGCTCGGCGACAACGACCCGGCCCTCGAAAAGGACTACGGGAAGCTCCACACCACCGCCGGCGCCTACGACGATTGGCACGAGGGCCGCGATCCCGCGGGCATCACCACGCAGGATCCGGATCTCGCCAAGCGTCTCGATCCGGTGCGCGCCGGCCGCCGTCTCGCCAACTACCTGAAAGTGATGACGCTCGAGCTGCAGACCATCGCACGCGCAGCCGGCCACAATCACGTTCACAATCTTGAGCCGGAGGATCTCTGCGCGATCACCCTCGAGGCCGCTGCCATGGCACGCGTGCCGCTCGCCGGGACGGGCTGGATTCCTGGTCAGGACAAACTTTAAGCACGTTCGCCCCGGACCCTGATCCGGGGCGAACACATTTCTTCGACTCAGAAAAAACAAAGAGCGAAGAAAAAAAAGATCTAGGGGAAACGGCAACCCGAGTTTGGGATTAGGACCTATGACACACGACTTAGCCTCCATTAAAAAAGAGCACACCATGACGGCTGCCAATGATCTGGCTCAAGTCGCAAAAGAGCGCGGCATCCGGTACTTCATGGTCTCCTTCACGGACTTGTTCGGATACCAGCGCGCGAAACTGGTTCCGGCGACGGCGATTGCCGACATCCAGAAGGACGGTGCCGGCTTCGCCGGCTTCGCGACCTGGTTCGACATGACGCCCGCGCATCCGGACATGCTCGGCATGCCCGATCCGACCGGCCTGATCCAGCTTCCATGGAAGCCCGAGGTGGCTTGGGTTCCCGCCGACTGCGTCATGGAAGGCAAGCCCGTCGCCCAGGCCCCCCGCGTGGTGCTGAAGGACGTCGTTGCGCGCGCGGCCCAGAAGGGCGTTCGCGTCAAGACCGGCGTCGAGTGCGAGTTCTTCCTGATCAGTCCCGACGGCAAGCTCCTCGCGGACGAGCACGATACGGCATCGAAGCCCTGCTACGATCAGCTCGCGATCACGCGTCGCTACGATCTGATCTCCGAGATCTGCGATTACATGTACCAGCTCGGCTGGGAGCCGTATCAGAACGACCACGAGGACGCCAACGGCCAGTTCGAGATGAACTGGATCTTCGACGACGCCGTCCTTACGGCGGATCGTCATGCGTTCTTCAAGTACATGGTGCGCGCGCTCGCGGAAAAGCACGGCATGCGCGCGACGTTCATGCCGAAGCCGTTCCCGACGCTGACGGGCAACGGTTGCCATGCTCACATCTCCGGATGGGACGTCGCTACCGGCAAGACCAACAACTTCTACGACGAGAGCGACGAGATCGGCCTCTCGAAGGTTGGCTACAACTTCCTCGGCGGCATCATGCAGCATGCGGAAGCTCTCGCGGCCATCACCAACCCGACGGTCAACTCGTACAAGCGCATCAACGCGCCGCGCACGGCGTCGGGTGCAACTTGGTCGCCGAACAGCGTCACCTGGACCGGCAACAACCGCACCCACATGGTGCGCGTGCCCGGCAAGGGACGTTTCGAGCTGCGTCTGCCGGACGGCGCGGCCAATCCGTACCTGATGCAGGCCATCATCGTTGCAGCGGGTGTCGACGGCATCGAGCGCAACGCCCATCCCGGCAAGCGGCTCGACATCGACATGTACCAGGAGGGGCACACGGTCAAAGACGCACCGAAGCTGCCGCTCAACCTGCTCGATGCGATCCGCGCCTTCGACAAGGATACGACCTTGAAGCAGGCGCTCGGCAATGAGTTCTCGTCTGCCTACATCAAGCTCAAGAACAGCGAGTGGAACAGCTTCGCGACCCACTTCACGCAGTGGGAACGCGACCACACGCTCGACATCTGAGATACAGACAGAGGGCAGCCGGAAGCCGGCAGCGGACGTTCCCCCGCTGCCGGCTTCTTTTTTTTGAACGCCGCCGCC
>JAFKKW010000566.1 GCA_017304275.1 Hyphomicrobiales bacterium
GCGTTCTTGCGCATGCTTGGCTGCACGACGCTCCTCGGCTGCCACACATCCCGCGTTGCGCTCTCATGGTCAAGCCCTTGACCGGCGTTGGAAGTTGCGTCAAAGGGCGCTTCAGGCGCACGGGCCGGCCCCGCCTCCAGGCCAAGGATTCTGATCCATGACAAAACCGAAGAAGGGCGCGGCCAAATCCCGCCATCCCGCGACGGCGATCCTGCACAACGGTCGCGATCCCGCGGGGCAGCACGGCTTCGTCAATCCACCCGCCTATCGCGGCTCGACGGTGCTGTTTCCGACGCTCGAGGCGCTCGAAGCCTACGAGCAGCAGACGTTCCGCTACGGGCGGCACGGCACGCCGACGACGGCGGCGCTCGAGGACGCCATCACGCAGCTCGAAGGCGGCGCGCGTACGCTGCTCACGGCCTCGGGCTATCAGGCGGTGACGACCGCGATCCTCGCCTTCGTCAAGACGGGCGATCACGTGCTGATGGTGGACAGCGTTTATCAACCGACACGCAAGTTCTGCGACACGATCCTGGCGCGGCTCGGCGTGGCGACGACCTATTACGATCCGCTGGTCGGGGCCGGCATCGCCGACCTGATCCAGGACAATACGCGCGTGGTGTTCCTGGAGAGCCCGGGCTCGCTGACGTTCGAGATGCAGGATGTGGGCGCGATCGCGAAAGCGGCGCGGGCGCGCGATGCGGCGGTGCTGATGGACAACACCTGGGCAACGGGACTCTACTTCCGGCCGATCGAGCACGGCGTCGACGTGTCGATCAACGCCTGCACGAAGTACATCGTCGGCCATGCGGACGCGATGCTGGGCGCGATCACCGCCAATGCGCGTACAGCCAAGGCGGTCGAGGAGGCACGCGCGACGCTCGGCGGCTGCCCGGGATCGGAGGAGACGTATCTCGGCCTGCGCGGGCTTCGCACGCTTGCGGTGCGCCTCGAGCGTCATCAACGCTCGGCGCTCGAGGTGGCGCGCTGGCTTGCGGGGCGGCCCGAGGTCGCGCGCATCCTGCATCCGGCGCTGCCGGCCGATCCGGGCCATGCGCTGTGGAAGGCGCAGTACACGGGCGCCTCCGGGCTGTTCTCCATCGTCCTCACGCCGACGCCGCGCAAAGCGGTGGCGGCGATGCTCGACGGGCTCGAGCTGTTCGGCATGGGCTATTCGTGGGGCGGCTGGGCGATCTCACGGCCGATCTCGAAGCCGGCTTCGAGCGGATGAACGCGGCGCGCTAGGTGCCGCGGAGGTCGTTTCCCAACCGGCGTGTCTGGATCCCGGCCTGCGCCGGGATGACGTCTAACAATTCTTGGGGCGCGCTTCCGTACACGAACCGTCACACCGGCGAAGGCCGGTGCCCGGACACGTTTCCGTCCTGCGGTGCCTGTTATCGCACCGTGCCCATCAGGCGTTTAATCCAAGGCGTCAGGACGAAGAACGCAGCGGCGGCCGCGGCGGCCATGCCGGCCTGCCAGGCGAAACTCCAGGCGAGCGCGCCTGCGTCGGTGGCGGTGAAGTTGGAGCCAAGCACGCCGGCGAGCTTGCTGCCGAGGGCGAAGCCGAGGAACCAGATGCCGAGCACGAAGCCGACCGCGCGCTTCGGCGCGAGCCGCGTCATCGCGCTCAGGCCGACGGGGCTCAGGAACAGCTCGCCGGTGGTCTGCAGGAAGAACAGGCCGACGAGCCACAACGGGCTGATGCGGCCGTCGGCGGTCAGCATCGCGGCCGGCACCATGAGCAGGAACGACGCGGCGAGAAAAACGAGCGCGATGGCAAACTTCACCGGGCTCGACGGCTGGCGGTCGCCGAGCTTCATCCAGAGCGCGGCGAACACCGGCGAGAGCATGATGACGAACAGCGGATTGAGCGACTGGAACCAGGCCGAAGGGAAGGCCCGACCGGCGATCTCGGCGCGGGTGAGGTGCTCGGCGAACAGCGCGATGGTGAGGCCCGCCTGCTCGAAGATGGCCCAGAACAGAATGGAGCCGATCAGGAGCACGAACATGGCGCCGTAGCGGCGTAGCTCGTCGTCCTTGGACAGGCCCAACCACAGCGCGAGGGCGGCGGGGCCCAGCACGTAGACCCAGCGCAAGGGCTCGAAGCCCTGGCGGTCGGAGAGCACGATCAGGCCCATGAGGGCCAGGG
>JAFKKW010000112.1 GCA_017304275.1 Hyphomicrobiales bacterium
CTGCTCGATGATGGTGCTTTCCATGTCCGCGCAGAGAAGCCGTTTGCGCCGCGCGCCTTCGTCTCCCCACACCACGTTGATGTCGACGGGAAGCGCCGCCAGCGCCGGCTTGGCCGCCGCGACGACGATGGCGGTTTGATCCGGGGTAGGCAGATCGAGCAGGGCTTGCCAGGCGTCTCCCGCTGACAGCCAGGATGAGGCAACGACGCGGGCGCCGACCGCGTCCCGGACATCGCGCACGATCGCCTCGCTCAGCACATCCGATCCCGGAGCTGCGGTCAGAACGAGAGCGGCGGTCGAGGGTGCTGAAACAACCATATTGCGAGAGGGCGATGCGCGAAGGGAGCGGCTCGGATAGAAGACGAGCATGACGACGCTCGCTCCCATCCTCATCGCAGGCCCGACGGCTTCGGGCAAGTCCGCGTACGCGCTGGCCCTCGCCGAGCGGCTCGGCGGCACCGTGATCAATGCCGACGCCATGCAGGTTTACCGCGAGCTGCGCGTGCTCACGGCACGGCCGAGTGCCGACGAGGAGCGACGCGCACCGCATCGGCTTTATGGGCACGTGCCGGGACACGAGGCGTACTCGGCCGCGCGTTACGCCCTGGAGGCGCGCGAGGCCATCGTGGCGGCGCAGGCAGCCGGCAGCGTTCCCATCGTCGTCGGCGGCACGGGGCTCTACTTCAAGGCGCTGACCGATGGGCTGTCGCCCGTTCCACCCATTCCCGAGGAGATCAGGACCCGCTGGCGCATCCGCGCGAGCGAGGAGGGTCCAGCCGCGCTGCACGCAATCCTCGCTGCGCGCGATCCGGAGATGGCCGCACGACTTCGGTCCACCGACCCGCAGCGCATCGTACGCGCGCTCGAGGTGCTCGAGACGACGGGCGTCTCGCTCGCGCGCTGGCAGGAGCGGCCGGGGGAGCCCGTGCTGGCGGCCGCCGAGGGCCGCGCCTTCGTCGTCTCACGCAACCGCGACGATCTCCGCCGGCGATGCGACGACCGCTTCGACGCCATGCTGGCCGCCGGCGCAGTCGAGGAGGTGCGCGCGCTTCTCGAGCGCGGCCTCGATCCCGACCTTCCGGTCATGCGCGCGCTCGGCGTCAGGCCGTTGGTGGGCCTGATCGAAGGCAAGCTAACCGCAAACGAGGCTTCCGAGATCGCAAAAGCCGAGACCCGTCGATATGCCAAACGGCAGCTCACATGGCTAAGACGCAATATGATGTCGTGGAAACATATTTCAGAGCAAGAAACGGGATGTTTCGTAGTCAAAATAATAGATTTTATTAAATCTAAATCTTGACCCTGCATCTTGGCTCCCATAGGGTGCCGGCTCCAACACACGCGAGGACAGAGACCGCCGGCGCCGCTGCGCAGGACGGTGGTCCGATTGCACGGGCAGGCGGAGAGTTTCATGGCACGGACGATGACGGGCGCCGAGATGGTGATCAAGGCGCTGCAGGACCAGGGCGTCGAGCATATTTTCGGCTATCCGGGCGGCGCCGTGCTGCCGATCTACGATGAGCTGTTCCAGCAGGACAAAATCCAGCACGTCCTGGTTCGCCAGGAGGGCGGCGCGCTACACGCCGCCGAGGGCTACGCCCGCTCGACGGGCAAGGTCGGCGTCGCGCTCGTGACCTCGGGCCCCGGCGCCACCAACGCCGTCACCGGCCTCACGGACGCGCTGATGGATTCGATCCCGCTCGTCTGCATCACCGGCCAGGTGCCGACGCACCTGATCGGCAACGATGCCTTCCAGGAATGCGATACCGTCGGCATCACGCGCCCGTGCACCAAGCACAACTGGCTCGTGAAGAACGTCAACGACCTCGCGCGCGTCCTGCATGAGGCGTTCTACATCGCCAAGGCCGGCCGTCCCGGCCCGGTCGTGATCGATATCCCGAAGGACATCCAGTTCGCGTCCGGCAACTATGTCGGCCCGTCGAACATCGCTCACAAGACTTACAAGCCGCGGGTGAAGCCCGATCCGGCGCTGGTGCGCGATGCAGTCGAGCTCATGGCCTCCGCCAAGCGCCCCGTGTTCTACACCGGTGGCGGCGTGATCAACTCGGGCCCGAAAGCGAGCCAGCTCCTGCGCGAGCTGGTGCGTCTCTCGGGCTTCCCGATCACGTCGACGCTGATGGGTCTCGGCGCCTATCCGGCTTCCGACAAGCAGTGGCTCGGCATGCTCGGCATGCACGGCACTTACGAAGCGAACCTCGCTATGCATGACTGCGATGTCATGATCAACATCGGCGCGCGCTTCGACGACCGCATCACGGGCCGCATCGACGCCTTCTCGCCGGGCTCGCGCAAGATCCACGTCGACATCGATCCGTCGTCCATCAACAAGAACATCCAGGTCGATCTGCCGATCATCGGCGACTGCGCCTACGTGCTCGAGGAGATGCTGCGCGTCTGGAAGGCCAAGGCCCCGCAGCTCGACAAGGCCGCGCTGAAGGCGTGGTGGAAGGATATCGACGGCTGGCGCGCACGGAAGTCGCTCGCCTACAAGAACTCGACCGACGTGATCATGCCGCAGTACGCCTGCCAGCGCCTGTACGAGCTGACCAAGGACCGCGACACCTACATCACGACCGAGGTCGGTCAGCATCAGATGTGGGCCGCGCAGTTCATCCATTTCGAGGAGCCGAACCGTTGGATGACCTCCGGCGGCCTCGGCACCATGGGCTACGGCCTGCCGGCCGCCATCGGCGTGCAGCTCGCGCACCCGAAGGCGCTCGTCGTCGACGTGGCGGGTGACGCCTCGATCCTCATGAACATCCAGGAGTGCTCGACCGCCGTGCAATACAACTTGCCGGTCAAGGTGTTCATCCTGAACAACGAGTACATGGGCATGGTGCGCCAGTGGCAGCAGCTCCTGCATGGCAACCGGCTGTCGCACAGCTACACCGAGGCGCTGCCCGACTTCGTGAAGCTCGCCGAAGCCTACGGCTGGACCGGCATGCGCTGCGATCACCCCGCCGATCTCGATGACGCCATTCGCGAGATGATCAACCACAAGGGACCGGTGATCTTCGATTGCCGCGTCGCAAAGCTGGCCAACTGCTTCCCCATGATCCCTTCCGGCAAGGCCCACAACGAGATGTTGCTCGGCGAGAACGTCTCCGACGAGGATGTCTCGAAGGCCATCGGCAAGGAAGGCAAGGTGCTCGTGTGAAGTTGTCCCCCCGCTCTGGCATTGCTGCTGCAGTCGCCATGGCCGCCGGCATGCTCGCCGCGTCCGCGGCTTTTGCGGCTGGCGATGCGGCTGAGACGGGGACATCGGAGACGCCAACCTGGGATCAGGTCGCAAACATCCGTGGCGCGGCCGAGCGGATCGGGCGTTTGCATCGGGCGAGAGGCGCCAAGGCGGCTTACGAGCTGATCGACAACTGCTACCGGACCCACAGCCTGGCGTCGACCTACGGCGAAGGCTTCGAGGCCTGCATCGCGCAGGACTACCTCGAAACGCGCACGCTCATTCAGGTCTATTCCCGCATGCCGCCTGAGACCTTGCAGAAGCTCGGCGTGCCGTCGCCGCAGGTGCTGGCCGAGAGTATGGGCCAGCGCATCTCGATGGCGTTCGGCCAATACAAGAAGTCTCAGGACTATGCCGACAACGTGAAGAAGCTGGTGGACGAGCACGGCCTGCCCGTCTTTCTCGGCATCGTTTTCCCCGAGGCGGTACGGACGATTGAAGAAAAGAATCCGAAAGAGAAGAAGTAGCCGATGATCAATCCCAATCCTCAGACCCACTACGCGGGCCCTTCGCTGCGCCAGGATGTGGAAACGCGCACGTTGTCGGTGCTGGTCGATAACGAGCCGGGCGTTCTGGCGCGCGTCATCGGATTGTTCTCGGGGCGCGGCTACAACATCGACAGCTTGACGGTGACGGAAACCGAGCACGAGAAGCACCTCTCGCGCATCACCATCATCACCCGCGGCACGCCGGCCGTGCTCGAGCAGATCAAGCATCAGCTCGAGCGCCTGGTGCCGATCCACCGCGTGCGCGACCTGACCTTCGAAGGCGTCTCGCTCGAGCGCGAGCTCGCCCTCGTCAAGGTCGCGGGCAAAGGCGAGAAGCGCATCGAGGCGTTGCGCATGGCCGAGATTTTCCGCGCCCAGGTCGTCGACACCTCGATCGAGCATTTCGTATTCGAGATCACCGGCAAGCCCGGCAAGATCGAGACCTTCATCAACCTGATGACGGAGCTGGGGCTCGTCGAGGTCTCGCGCACGGGAATAGCCGCCATCGGGCGTGGCGCGGCTGCAATGTAATGGGCGCGGCGACCTTAGAACGGCGACGACTTCGCGCTGCGCTTCTTGCCGCCGGCCTGCGTTTCCGCAACCGACAGCGCAAGCCGCGAGAACGGCACGCTTTGGTCGTCGGCGAGCAGCTTGCTCGCGCTCGCGGTCTGGAACCCGACGCCGCCGTCCTTGACGGGATAGAGCGGCTCGGCGGTCGTCGCCTGGGACCCGATCGTCACGACGAAAGCCGAGAGCCGCGCCCGGTACTTGCCGGATTCGGCGCGTTCGCACCGGTTGACGCCGACGGCGCTCTCGCATGCCGTGATGTTGCGGTAGACCGTCGAGGACGCTTCGTGGGCGTTGACGGCCCGCTCGATGGCCCGGCTGCAGGCCTCGACGGCCTCGGGGCCGAACGAGGCGCAATCGGAGGCGCTCGCGATCACGCCCCGCGAGTCGGTCGACTTGCTGCCGTTGGAGCTTCCGGCTTTGCCGCATCCGCCGAGGACAGAGGCAAGGCAGAAAAGGCTGACAAGGCCTGCGGACGAGAGACTGCGCATGGGCGGAACGCTTCTGAGGATGAGGATACGAAAACGGCCCATTCTGGCGGAGCGGGCCTTTCGGTTCAGTTAATTGCCGCTATGAGCCTGGGCGCGGCGGCGGATCGCCGGATTTCGGCCGATCCCGCCTCATTGCCCGTTGAACCGGCGCCGACCGGCAGTGTAACGTCCGCCCACTTTTGGGGAGCCGCGCTCCCGGCCCATTTTCGGGGCGTCCGCCCCGCACTATTCGCCCACCGTTAAAATCACAAACTTAAGAGAGACCGATGCGCGTCTATTACGATCGTGATGCCGATATCAATCTGATCAAGTCCAAGAGGGTCGCCATCGTCGGCTATGGCAGCCAGGGACGCGCGCACGCGCTGAACCTCAAGGATTCCGGCGTCAAGGATATCCGCGTCGCGCTGAAGCCGGGCTCCGCGACCGCCAAGAAGGTCGAGGCCGACGGGCTGCAGGTTATGTCGGTGGCCGAGGCCGCCTCGTGGGCCGATCTCATGATGATGGCAACCCCGGACGAGCTTCAGGCGGACATCTACCGCAACGAGATCGCGCCCAACATTCGCGACGGCGCGGCGGTAGCCTTCGCGCACGGCCTCAACATTCATTTCAATCTGATCGAGCCCAAGGCGACGATCGACGTCATCATGATCGCCCCCAAGGGTCCGGGTCACACGGTGCGCGGCGAATACCAGAAGGGCGGCGGCGTGCCGTGCCTGATCGCGATCCACCAGGACGCCTCGGGCAACGCGCACGACATCGCGCTCTCTTATGCGTCGGGCGTCGGCGGCGGCCGGTCGGGCGTCATCGAGACCACCTTCAAGGAGGAATGCGAGACCGATCTCTTCGGTGAGCAGGCCGTTCTCTGCGGCGGCCTCGTGGAGCTCATCCGCGCCGGCTTCGAGACGCTGGTGGAAGCGGGCTACGCGCCCGAGATGGCGTACTTCGAGTGCCTCCACGAGGTGAAGCTGATCGTCGACCTGATCTACGAGGGCGGCATCGCCAACATGAACTACTCGATCTCCAACACCGCCGAATGGGGCGAGTACGTCACCGGCCCGCGCATCGTCACGCCGGAAACCAAGGCCGAGATGAAGCGCGTTCTGTCCGACATCCAGACCGGTAAGTTCACCTCCGACTGGATGCAGGAGTACAAGGCCGGTGCCGCGCGCTTCAAGGGCATCCGCCGCTTGAACGACTCCCACCAGATCGAGGAGGTCGGCGCGAAGCTGCGCGCCATGATGCCTTGGATCGCCAAGAACAAGCTGGTCGACAAGGGCCGCAACTAGCAAACGCCGGATCGACAACCGACGCGTTCACAAGGGGCGTCTCGCAATCCGCGAGGCGCCCCTTGTCACACAAAATCCGCGGCACGCGGCCTATAGCGGCGCCGGATCGATCTCGTGCTGGAATGAGCGGCTGTTTCGGAGCATCCTGGCGTTGTGCACGCAACAAAAGGGAGTGGAAACATGAAACGCGCAGTCATTTCAGTCGGTCTTGCCATGGTTCTGGCATTGGCCGGCACGTTGGCGTTCGACGCTCTGAGAGCACCGGAACAGTCTGCGGCCATCGCCGCGAAGGGACACAAGGTCTGCAAGGCCA
>JAFKKW010000567.1 GCA_017304275.1 Hyphomicrobiales bacterium
GGTGACGACATCGACGCCGCCAGCAAAGGCGCGGATCTGTTCGACGTCGTCGAACGGGCCGATGGTTGATGCGGCGGCGACATCGCACGCGCCGCCCGGCACATCCGAATAAATGTGGCTCTTGAGGCCAAGTCGGGCGGCGGCGAGGGCGAGCATGCGGCCCAACTGGCCACCGCCCAGGATGCCGATGGTCGATCCGGGAGGGAGGGCGGTCATGTGCGCGCTGTCACTCGTTCTTCGGCTCGTCTTTGACGGCGGCCGTCTGCTTCTCGCGGTATGCGGTTATGCGGCTTGCCAGCCCGGCGTTCGACAACGCGAGGATCTGGGCTGCCAAGAGCCCGGCGTTGGCCGCGCCCGCATCGCCGATGGCGAGCGTGCCGACGGGAATGCCTGCCGGCATCTGCACGATCGAATACAGACTGTCGAGGCCCTTGAGGCCCTTGGTCTGGATGGGGACGCCGAGGACGGGGAGCGGCGTCATGGAGGCGGTCATGCCGGGAAGGTGCGCGGCGCCGCCTGCTCCTGCGATGATGACCTTGAGGCCGCGCTCGCTGGCCGACTTCGCGTAGGCGACGAGGCGGTCGGGCGTGCGGTGGGCGGAGACGATCTTGGCTTCGTAGGCCACGCCAAGCTCGTCGAGGACGGCGGCCGCCAGCTTCATGGTCGGCCAGTCGGACTGGCTGCCCATGATGATCCCCACTTCCGCTGCGCGCTTGGTCATCGGCTCATCCGTAAGGGGTCGCATCCGGCGACCGTTGGGAAAACGGGCGATTTAGAGGAGGTTGGCCGCAGGCGCAAGGCGGAAACGCCCGATTTTGCTGGTCAACCCACCACTCTTTGCGGCGACGGTTTCCAGTCCGTCGCGCAAACCCAATGCAGCCACAACTCTGGGCGAGTCTCAAGGACGAGCGGGGTATGGAAACCGGTGTTGAAACGGGCTGATCCGGCGACGGCGGGCCGTCCCGGGGGCGGCTCGAATCGCCTAGTGTTTCCCGAACCTTGAGTTTTCGGAGATTCTCGATGGGCCGCTTCCGGCTGCTGGCGCTGTCATTGATCGTCCTCGGTGTCGCCGGGATGGCGCGTGCCGAGACCCTGGCACCCGAGACCTCGGCGCTGCAGGAGGCGCCGCAAGCGACGTCCGACGATCAAACGCCCGCGGAAGCGAGCGCCGATCGCGCACCCG
>JAFKKW010000113.1 GCA_017304275.1 Hyphomicrobiales bacterium
ACCTGCCCCTTTTTAAGGCTTCGCGCTCTAGGCGAGCTTGAACGGCATATCCTTGCCGGCAAAGAACGCATCGACGTTGTCCAGCGCCTCGAAGCCCATCTGGTTGCGCGCCTCGACGGCGGCGGAACCCAGATGCGGGAACAGGAACGTGTTCGGCAGATCGTAATAGCCCTCGTTGATCTTCGGCTCGCCCGCGAACACGTCGAGACCGGCGTAGCCGAGCCGGCCGGACTTGAGCGCCGCGATCATGTCCTCGTCGTTGACCAGGTCGCCGCGCGCCGTGTTCACGACGATGGCGCCCTTAGGAAGCTTCGCGATCACGTCCTTGTTGAAGAAATAACGCGTCTCCGGCGTCGAAGGCGCGTTGATGGAGAAGAACTCCGAGACCTTGAGCAGGCTGTCGAGGCTGTCGTGATAGGTGGCGTTGTACTTCGCTTCCACCTCGGGCTTGGCCCGGTAGATGTCGAAGTAGTGGATGTTCATGTCGAAGCCGCGCGCGCGCTGCGCCAGCGCCTGGCCGATCTTGCCGAAGCCGTAGATGCCGAGCGTCTTGTTGTCGAGACGCTGGCCGACGAGCTGCAGCGGCTGCCAGCCCGGCCACGACCGCGTGCGGATCATCTTTTCGCCTTCGGAAGCCCGCCGTGCGGAGCCGAGCAGCAGCAGCATCGCGATCTCGGCCGTTGCCACCGTGACGCCGTGCGGCGCGTTGCCGACCTTGATGCCCCGTGCCTTGCAGGCCTCGAGGTCGAGGTGGTCGAAGCCGATCGAGAACGTCGAGATGCACTTGATGTTCTCGGGGATGCGATCGATCACCGCCTTCGGACACTTCTCGTTGAGCGTCAGCACGATGGCATCGACCGACTTCGCCGTCTCGATCATCTCGTCGATGGTGATCTTCGGGTCGTCGCCGTGCGCGATGACGTCGTAGGTCTCCCGCGCCCGCGCCATGACGGCCTCCGGCAGAGGCCAGGTGATCAGGATCTTCTTCTTAGCCATGGGTCGCGTGTCCTCCCCCGGGTTCGACTTAGGTATGGGTTGGCCGCGATCCATGCCGCATCAAACGGCCGGTGACAAGCCTCCCGCGACGGAATTTCGCCGCGCTAACTCCTGCCGCAGTGCGAAAAAATAACCCTGGCAAGGCGCGACGCGGCGCTAGGTGCCGGCAAACGCGTAACCCTTTGTTCATCACGTCCGTCCCACTCTGTCGTCCGCTGAGATCAATGGCCACAGGCGGATCTGTCCGCAAAGCGTGCGTGCCCGTATCATGAGAGCCCTCATCCTCGCCCTGGCCGTGCTCGCCGGCCTCAAGATCTGGGTTCAGGAAAGCGCCTATCGGACGGCGACCGAGGAAGCCATCGTCCAAGCCTATCGCGCCCGCGCCGCCGATGCCTGTCGCGGCGCTTCGCAATCCATGCCGCAGATCTCCACCGTAGATGCCGATTGGAGCAGCGGCGCCGAGCCGCGCGTGACGGTCGGCAACAGGGCGGTCCCCGTCCATATCTGGCAGTTCGACCACGAGCTATGGAACGCCCGTTTCCGCCAGCCCTACTTGGTTCTGTCGTCGCCGGGCCCGGCCCTCTCGTGCACCTACGACATCCTGGCCGGCACGGCCGTGGTGGCGCGCTCCTGAAAGAAAACGCGGCGCCCCTTTCGGAGCGCCGCGTCCAGTTTCGCAGATGGGATCGAAGTTTAGAATCGAACCTTCACGCCACCGTAGGCCGCGAACGGCATGGCGGGAGAGACCGTGCGGCTGTCCTCGAAGCCCGGACCACCGAGTGCCTCATCGAGCTCGCTGACTTCCTCAGCCTCGAAGTAGGTGCCGTAGAGACCGTACTTCTGGTTGAACAGGTTCTTCACGAGACCATAAACCTGAATGTTGTCGGTGATGTCATACGACGTATGAAGATCGACGCGGGTGTAGCCCGGCAGGAAGGCATTCAGGTCTTCTTCATCCGACACCTCGTTCGGGAAGAACGGCGAGTTGCTGGAAGCGACCAAGTCAGCGCCGATCTTCCACTTGTGAGTGAGCCAGTATTCGAATCCGGCCTTGAAGATGTGACGCGGAATGCCAGGCAAGCGGTCCCCGGGCTCAAGGAAGGCACACTCACCGCTTGGATCGTTGCAGGTATCAAGCGTGGCATCGACGAAGGCATACGAGCCGTAGACATTCCATGTACGCGTCTCGTACGTCGCCGACAGCTCGACACCCTGGCGTAACGTGTCGCCCGCGTTGACGAAATAGATACGGCCCGAGCTGCTCGTGACCGGAAGAATATCGTCCTCCGACATCGTCCGGAACAAACCTGCGCCCCAGGTGTAACGGCCGCCGTAATAGTTACCCTGCCCGCGGAGACCGATTTCTGCCGTGCGACCGATCACCTGATCCAGCGGCGGATCGTCCGTCAGGAAGCTCTCGATGAGGCAAGGATTGTCCGGCTCGGCGCAACCGAGTTCCGCCGGCGTCGGTGCGCGGTTCGACTCCGAGTAGCCGCCGTAGACGGACAAGCCAGGGAACAGCTTATAGTTGGCGCCGGCCATCGGATTGAAGCGCTCGTATTTGTTGGTCGTGTTGAGCTCCGGGAAGTCATCCGTGTTGTCATGGAGCTTGATCGTGGCGTGGTTGTAACGCCCGCCGACCGTGACCGTCAGGCGATCGGTGATGTCGAGAGCGTTCGAGAAATAGAGACCCCAGTAGGTGTTCTCGGAGTCGAGATCGCGCGGCGTAAGCTCGTTCTCCTCGTCCCTGTAGGTCACGCCCGTGCCCTCAGCCACATAGCCGGGCTGGATCTGGGCGAGCTCGCTCGACGTCTTGTAATTGGACCTGCCGTGATCATACGACACGCCCGCGATGAACAGGTTCGGACGTCCGAAAAGCGGCGTTTTCTCCTGACCTTCGAAGGCAGCACCCCAGCTCTCGCTCTTGGTCTTCAGACGTTCGATCGAGCCGAGCGTATCCTCGTCAAAATCATCAGCCTCGATAAACTCGCCGGTAACAGCGTCGCGAATGAAGTTCGTAGGAGGCCCTGACTCCGCCTCAGTACAGAAACCCTCTTCGAGGTCGAGGGGGTTGCTAGGGTCCGGCGCGACATCGCACTCCTCGAGCTCCGTGACGTTGCCGTCGATGACCGAGTTCTTGTAGTTGCGGTAATAGCCCACGCCCGAGAACGTCAGCGTATCCGTCGCTTTCACCTTGGCGGACAACGTCGGCATGATGACTTCCGGCGTTGACTCCTGCGGCGTGGTGAAGGTGTTGCTCCAATCACGATCGAGCAACTCGACCGGCGCCGCAGCCGACGCACCGATCTTGTTCTTCGCCGCCGTCAGGCTGAGGTGAAGCTCTGCGAAAGTGCCCTTGAAACCGAGGTCGCCGTAGAAGCGCTTGATTTCGCTTTCAGAGTAATCGCGGAAGCTGTCGTCCCAAATCCCTTCGGTCGCGAAATAGGCGCTGGCATTGCCGCTCGAACCGCCGGCCTGTACGCCGACCTGGCGACGGCCGAACGAGCCGGCCATGACGTCGACCTCGCCGCCCTGGTAGCTGAAGCCGTCTTTCATGATGATGCTGATGGCGCCGCCCAATGCGTTCAGACCGAACGACGGGTTGTTGCTGACCACCGACATCGAGTCGATCGCGTTGCTGGGCAGGAAGTCCCACTGCACGACGTCGCCAAAGGATTCATTGATGCGCACGCCGTTCTGATAAACGGCGAGGCCCTGTGCGCGGCCGCTCACCGACGACGACGTGAAGCCGCGGAAGTTCACTTCCGAACGGACCGGGTTGCCGGCGGCGTCGGAAATGATCACGCCCGGCACCTTCTGCTGAAGGACCTCTTGAACCGAGCCCGTGCCCTCGCGCTCAATATCGGCATCCGTGACGTTCGTCACCGCGCTCGGCACCGTGATCGGTGCAGCCAATCCGCCAGCGCCACCCTCCGCGCCCGCTGCGGCGCCGCCGGCGCCCTCGCTCGAGACGGTGGTGGTCGGCGCCGTGCTGAGAGGCGAGACGGCCGGAGCCTTCTTCCTGGCGCGGGCGGCCTTCTGAACCGGGGTTTCCTGGATGACGTCGATCGCCGGAAGATCCCCGGTTTCCTGGGCGCCGGCCGCTTGTGGCGCCAGGACGAGCGCGCCGGCAAAGAAAGTAATCCGTCCGAGTTTCATTATTTTCCCCTCCCCGTATTACGGCGCCGTCCGCGAGATCGAGACGCAAGTACCGCAGCTGTCGTACGCGCCCCTCCCGGCCCGCACTGATGCAGAACGATGGAGGGCAGACTTGAAAGGGTCAACATTGTAACAACACAGGTGCACAATACCGGGTCATTTTCCGACCGTATGTGACTATGCGGCATCGGGATTTTTTCCCGATTTTCCGTTAGTTAGCTCCCAACGCCCGACTATGTCTGATTCTCGGGAAGTATTCCTGCAGTAGAAGGGGAATCTGGAATTCCGTATCGCCCGCTTGGGAGACATCCCGGGAACCGGAAGGGAAGCACCGCAGCCAGAGGCAAAAGCTCCCTGCCAACCCGGCCTATTGCAGAAAATTAATGAGGACGCAGATCCGCATTGATGCCGAGATATTTCTCCTTTTCGAGCGGGCAGGACTCGCGCGTGATCAGTTGATTCTAGGCGGGATTTCGCGATATTGAGCATCCCGACAGGGCGTCGGACGAACAAATGATGGGGGTCTCGGCTCGGGCGAACACGCGCGTAACAGAGGTTCGCCTCGGCGTTGCGCGAGCAGGACGGCGGAGCCATGTCAGGTTATAATAGAACGAAAGCCTGGCAGCTCGCTCACGAAGCTGTCGCCAATGCGGCACCAGTGGCAACTGTCCGGGGAAATCCGAAGTCTAGGAGGAAGGCCTTGAGTCTTGAGATCAGCGCCAGAGGCAAAGCCCTCGGCATCGCCGTTGCATGTCTATCCCTGGGTGGTTTGCCGGCGTTGGCGCAACCCAAGGCCCTCTCCGTCGAGTTGAACAAGCTGGAGCCTCAGGGGGCCGGCTGTCGCGCGTACGTCGTCGTCCAGAACGACGACCNNNNGTCCAGAACGACGACCCGACCGCCTACGAGAACTTCAAGCTCGACCTGGTTCTGTTCCAGCAGGACGGCGTGATCGGCCGCCGTTTCGCCATGGATCTTGGGCCGCTAAAGGCACAGAAGCGCACGGTGAAACTGTTCGATCTCGACAATATCGCCTGCGACAAGATCGGCAGTTTTCTGATCAACGACGTGGTCGAATGCAAGTCGGACGCGGGTCCGGTTGAGAACTGCCTCGCAGGCATAACGGTAAAGTCGCTGACCAGCGTGCAACTGACCAAGTAACGGAACGTAGTAAAGGGTATCCGCCGTGGAGCAGATTACGGTCACCGCCGCTCACGACTTCTCGTTCTACAGCCTGATCTTGCAAGCCGATCCGGTCGTCAAGGCTGTGATGCTGATGCTGGTGGTGGCGTCCGTCGCCTGCTGGGCGATCATTCTGGAGAAGACGGTCCGCCTCTGGAAGCTGGGGCGGGACCTGAAACGGCTCGAACGCACCGTCGGCGACAACCCGACAACCGAGGCGCCGCGCGGTCTCGTTCGCACGCTGCTCTCGGCAGCCCACCACGAGGCGGAGGACGGCGGCCGCAATGAGCCGCGCGGCGAGCTGCGCGCCCGCCTCGAGCGCGCCATGCGCCTCGCTCTCAAAAGCGAGTTGCAGAGGCTCGAGGTCGGCCTGCCCTTTCTCGCCACCATCGGCTCCGCGGCACCGTTCATCGGACTGTTCGGTACCGTTTGGGGTATCATGAACAGCTTCACCTCGATCGCACAGCAGAAGGACACGTCCCTCGCCGTCGTCGCCCCCGGCATCGCCGAGGCTCTGTTCGCCACCGCGCTCGGCCTTGCCGCCGCGATCCCCGCCGTCATGGCCTACAACATGATCGCGGTCTCGCTTGGCCGCGGCGCCAACCGCGCCGGCAGCACGATCGCCGAGCTCGCAAAACGCCTTTCTCGTCCCCAGTCCGAGTCGTTCGCCCGGCCGGTCGGCACGGAGCCCCTGCGCGCAGGAAAGGCGTCCTGATGGCGATGGCGGTCGGCAACAGCGCGCCGCAAGGCGACGAGGACGACGGCGGCTATCGACCGATGGCCGAGATCAACATCACGCCGATGGTCGATGTGATGCTCGTGCTGCTGATCATCTTCATGGTTGCAGCCCCGCTCATGGTGGCCGGCGTTCCGCTCGAGCTTCCGAACACATCGGCCGCCCGCGTCAGCCAGTCCAAGAAGGCGATGGTCGTCTCCCTGGCCGGCGACGGCGGGCTTTACATTCGCGAGGAGCAGGTGTCCCCCGCGGGTCTCGTGTCGCGGCTGCGCGAGCTTCGGGCGACGGAAGGCGACACGGTCGTCTACGTCCGCGCCGACAAGAAAAGCAGCTACGGCGATGTCATGGACATTCTGGGCCGCGTCGGCGAAAGCGGCTATGGCCGCGTCTCGCTGCTCTCTCAACCCAAGCCGAAGTCGCAGTGAGCCCACGGGAGTCGGTCGCGTAAACAATGTCGCTTCGCGCTGTCACATCGCTGATCTCGCTCGCGTTGCACGGCGGCGTAGTGGCGTTCTTTCTCGCCACACCCGGCGGCGCGTCGCTCGAGGAGGGCACCGGCGAGGACATCTTCATCGTCGAGCAGGGCGCCTACCAGGAATACGTGGAAGCCGTTGAGGCTCCGCCCCCGGTGCTCCAATCCGCCCCTCCCGTCGAGGAGGTGAAGCCGATCGAGGAGGACGCCCAGGCCGTCATTTCCTCGGAGCAGGGCCCCGACCAGGAGAAGGTCGTCGAGGAGATCGAGGAGGTGGTCAAGGAGCCGCCCAAGGAGCAGTTCGCCGCCATCCAGCAGACCGAGCTCGCCGTCGAGGCGCAGAAGGCGCGCGAGGAGGTTGCGAAAACCGGAGGCAACACCACGGCTATCTCCGCCTATCGCGGCCGGCTCTTCTCGCACATCTCGAAGAAGAAGGTGAACCCGCGCTCGAAGTTTGCGGGCACCGCCGTAGTCCGCTTCACCGTCGGCCCCGGAGGCGAGCTGATCTCGCGCGAGATTACGGCCAGCTCGGGCTCCAAGGTGCTCGATGATGCCGCTGTCGCATCCATCGACCGCGCCGCCCCGTTCCCCGAGATGCCGAGCGACGCCGGCAACGAGCCGATGGTCGTCTCCGTCCCCTTCAAGTTCTCGGTTCGCTGACCCTCGGAACGGCCGAGAGGCTCATCACGTCATCGCGATTTCCTGCTCGCGCAACGCGCGCTCGATCGACACGTTGAGATCGTTGATCACCGTCGAACGATGGGCGAGCTGCAGCACGAACGCACGCACCTCGAACTCGAGCGCCGAGGCGCCGAAGCCGACGAAGAACACGCTCGGCGGCGGCGTATCGAGCACCTGCGGAGTCGCCTTGACGGCTTCCAGGACCGCCATCTGGGCGCGCAGCGTATCGGTGCCGTAGCGCACGGAAACCTTGAGCGTCACGCGCGTGATGCTGTCGTTCAGCGTCCAGTTGATGACTTTTTCGGTGATCAGCGACTTGTTCGGGATGATGATCTCGCGGTTCTCGCCGTCGGTCATGCTTGTGGCGCGGATATGAATGCGTGACACCGTCCCGGTGAGATTTCCGATCGTCACCGTATCGCCCACGCGCACCGGCCGCTCGAACAGGATGATGAGGCCGGAGATGAAATTGGCGACGATCTCCTGCAGGCCGAAACCGACACCGACGCCGAGCGCGGCCACGATCCACTGCACCTGGCTCCAGTCGAATCCGATGCTGCGGAACGCGAAGGCGATGCCCGCGATCGCGATCAGATACCGGCAGATCGCGCTCACCGCATAGCGTGTGCCCGCTTCGACCCTCAGCCGATGCAGCGCCGAGATCTCGAGCAGCCCCGGCAGGTTGCGCGCGGCGATGAACGTGATGATGAGCGTCACCAGCGCCACCAGGACGTTCGATACCGTAACCGGAACGCTGCGCGCCGCGCCGTCGACCATGACCGTCTGCGACCACAGCGGCACGTCGAGCAGGGCGAGCGACGGTAGAGCCTCGCGCCAGAAGAAATAAAGCGCAGCCGAGAGCAGCAGCACCGCCGCCAGCCGCACCAGTTGGCGCGTCTGGTCGCTGATCGTCGCGATATCGACCTCGGGCTCCTCGATCGGCAGCGGCGCTCCCTCGCGCGCGGCGGCGTCGCCCTGCGCAGCAGCCGCAGCCGCCTGTGCCCGCGCCTTTTCTCGCCGGTCGAGCGCGCGTTTGACCTCAAGCCGCCGGCGCGCGACCAGAACCTGCCGCATGAGGACGCTGTAGGCGAGATAAGCCACGATCGCGATCGCAACCGGGAGCGTGAGCCCGACCTGGATCTGCGAGGCGCCGTCGTAATAGCCCCAAAGCGCGAGCCCGCCGATGGCCAACGGCACCATCGCAATCAGCGGATACCAGATGTGCCGCATGCTCCAGAACATGCTTCCCGGTGCCATGCGCTCGGCAAACACCCCGCGACGCGGATCGAAGACCCGCACGAAGAACAGCGACACGATGATGCCGCCGGCAAGGAACGCGAAGCGTCCGAGCCCATCGCGCAGGATTTGCGAGCTGCTCACGTTGATGAAGGCCAGCACGAACGCGACCGGAATGATCGCGTACTTGAGCCATCTGACGTTCCGTTGCAGCGTCGTCCGCGCCTGCTCGGACCATCCGAAATGGGCGGAGAAAAGCCCGTGCTCGATGGCGATGTATTGAATGAAGCGCAAGCAACCGACGATCGATGCGACGGAAAGAAGCCCCGCGCCCACGCCGGCCGTGAACTCGGACGTCTGCGGAAGCTGGACCAGCAGCCAGCCCAGGTACCCGAATACGATCGGCGAGCGGATCGCGAGCAGGCCGGAGATCGCCAGCGCCTCGGGTGTGCGCCAGTAGTGGTCCGTCGAATAACGGCCGATGCCCTCGGCAATCTTTGCCAGCCGCGCAAAGAGGCGCCGCGTCAGCGCGACGAGGACGACGTACGTCAACAGAATGAGGCCGGTGAGAACCGGTCGTTCGGCAGCACGATCCACCAGCGTCTTGCCCACCTCGAGCCAGGCAGCCGGATCGCCCAGCCGGACGAAGCTCGCGCTGACCTGCTGGAACCATCCGGTGCCGACAGGGTCCGACGTCGGCAGCCAGAGCAGACGGCTGTTGAGCAGCGAGCGCAGTTGCGTCGTCTGATTGAGAAGATCGCGGTCGGCCGCATTGAGCTCTGCGAGCTGTGAGATGCGTGCCACCAGCGCGTCCTGAAACTGCGCGTAGAGATCGCGCCGTTGCACGACCAGCTTTTCGAGCGCCGCCCGCACCTCCGCCGGAGGCTCGGGCGCTCCGCCCTTGACGGCATTGGCGAGCAGGCGATCCGCCATGCTGCCCGCATCGGTCAGAGCGCGCCGCGCTTCCTCGACCTGCAGCCGCTTCAGGCGGGCGTCCACGATCGCCTGGTCGCGTTCCGAGATCCTGCGCTGCAGTTGCGCCGTGACGGGAAGTTGCGCCCGCATCGCCCGCAAAAGCTCGCTGAACTCGCCGCCGATGCTGCCGATCTCGATCACCTGTTGGGCGGCAACCTTGCTGTCGCGAACGCGAACGATGTCGGATTGTATGTCGGCGAGCCGTGCCTTTCCGGCGTCCACTTGATTCGATGCATCGGCCTCGCGCCGACGCAGGACCTCGGTGTCCTTGACATAGCCTTCGAGCACCGGGTGTTGCGCCGAGAGCTTGCGCGCCTCGCGATCGGTCTCGGCCTGCTTCTTCGCCGCCTCTGCTTCCTTGAGCTTGTTGAGATGCGCTTCGATGACCGGAATGCGCTTCGTCAGCCGGTCGAGCTTGGCGGCCGCGAGATCGCGCCGCGCCGTTGCCGACGCCTGCCGCGCCGGAAGGCTGATCAGCTCCTGCTCGATGAGATTGAACTTCGCCGTGCGGGCCCGCCGTTCCGCGGAGAGCGCCGCCCGCCGCGCTTCGATGAGGACCGGGTCCTGGTCTCCGAGCAGAGGAGCATCGGGGTTCTCGAGCGCATCGAGCGCCTGCTTTTCGGCCGACTGTTCCTCACGCGCGCTCGTCGCACGCGTGCTCATGTCCCGGAGACGCGACTCGAGCTGATCGAGCTCCGATTTGACCGTTGCCGCCTCGCTGCTCGCCGCGTCGAACGCCTGTTGCGCCTCGACAAGCGACAGCGCATTGACCCGCTGGGCGAACTCGCCGTTTGCGGGCTCCTTCTGCATCGCCTCGAGTTGCTGCTTGGCCTCCGCGACCCGCTCCGGGGACCGCTGGCTCGCCTCTTGAAAGCGTTGCGCGGCCGCGGTGCTCGCCGCCGCCGCCTCGATCTGTCCCAACGCCGTCTTCAACAGCCGGAGCGCCTCGTCCCGCACGGCCGGAGCCACATCGGTCCGCGCTTCCAGCTCCTGGATGCGGGCCTTCGCGCGTTCGAGCGCACGCTCGGACGCGGTCTGTGCGTCTGTGACCTCGGCTTTCGGAGCCGCGTCCGCCGCAGGTTGTTCGGCCGGCGCGCCGGGAGCAGCCGGAGCCGGTTGCGCAGCAGGCGCAGCAGGCGCCGCCGGAGCAGGCGAGGCAGCCGGAGCCGACGGCGGTGGGGCAGCAGCAGCAGGCGCCGTCGCGGGCGCGGGCGCGGGAGCCGGTTGGGCGGGAGCACCAGCCGGGGCAGCCTTCTGCGCAGGCGGCGGCGCGGCAGGCAGCGGCGCCTGGGCGGAGGCCGGGGCCGTGAGAGCGAAAGCCAAGAGAAGCGCCACGCCGCGTGCGAGGCTCAAGCGAGGTTTTTTTGTCATTGCCCGGAGTGGTGAAGGGTTGCGTCGATCAACCAGTTGGCGCCGGAAGCTTATCCACGCGCGCTCCACAGGCTACAAATCCTCAATCTGGCGATTCTGCGGCGCGCATCCCAAAAACAGCCTCCGACAAGCACTTATCCCGTGAACGGGACCACCGTCTGCCGCTGGGTGCCGAGTCCTTCGATGGCGAGCTCCATGACGTCGCCGGCCTGGAGGTACTGCGGCGGCTTCATCACCGAGCCCACGCCCGGCGGCGTTCCCGTCGTCACCACGTCGCCCGGCTCGAGCACGCAGAACTCGGTGATGTAGGCGACGAGATAGGGGATGGAGAAGATCATCGTCGCCGTCGAGCCGTGCTGCTTGACCTCGCCATTGACCGTGAGCTTCATCGCGAGGTTGGACGGGTCCGGGATCTCGTCGGGGGTCACGAGCCAGGGCCCGAGCGGCCCCAGCGTCTCCGCCGCCTTGCCCTTGAACCACTGCCCGTTGCGCTTCATCTGGAAACGGCGCTCGGAGACGTCGTTGCAGATCGTATAGCCCGCCACGTAGTCCATGGCATCCTTCTGATCGAC
>JAFKKW010000568.1 GCA_017304275.1 Hyphomicrobiales bacterium
GCTTCAGACGGCCATGGCGTGGGCACAGGAATTCAGCGGCAGCGCCGTCCATCTGGAAGCCATGACGGCCGAAGCACCGGCAGATACGTCGCGGCCGCAGCTCGTCTCGCGCGCCGTCAAGACCCTGCCGCGATAGCGGGCTTTTTCGAGCGTGCGCGCAGGGCGACCATGGGGCCGCCCGCCCAGGCCTTCTTGACGAGCCGACCCAGCTCCTCGAAATCCTGCGTGCGCGGCGACGTCGAGCGCCAGACGAGGCCGATGGTGCGGAACGGCTCCGGCTCGACGAAACGGACCAGGGTGATGTCGCGGCCGCGCCCCTCGACGCCGACCGCCATCTCAGGAAGCAGCGTAATGCCGAAGCTCGCCGAGACCATCTCCACGATCGTGGCCAGGCTCGAGGCCCCGAACGTGTTCACCGCGTCGACCTGCTGCAGGTTGCAGTAGGTCAGCGCCTGGTCGCGCAGGCAGTGGCCTTCCTCCAACAGCAGAAGCCGCTCGTGCTCGATCAATTCCTTGGTGGCGCGCACGCGGCCCGAAAGCTTGCGGTCCTTGGGCAGCGCCAGCAGAAACTTGTCCTCGAACAGCGTGAGATTGGTGAGGTCGGGATGCTTCACCGGCAACGCGAGCAGCAGCACGTCGAGCTTGCCTTCGAGAAGCTCGCTGGTCAGCACCTGCGTCTGCGTCTCGCGCACATGCAGCTCCAGCTCCGGATATGCCTCGCGCAGATGCGGCAGGAGCGGCGGCAACAGGTAGGGGGCGACAGAGGGAATGACTCCGAGCCGCAAAGTGCCGGCGAGAACGCTGTTGGCGTGCTTCGCGTAGGCCACGAGATCGCGTACATCGCCGAGGATGCGCGCGCAGCGGGCCGCGATTTCCTGCCCCTTGGTCGTGAGCTGAACGCCGGAGCGCGTGCGCTCGACGAGGGCGAGCCCCAGGTTCTGCTCCATCTCGTGGATCTGCATCGACAGCGCCGGCTGGGTGACCGCGCAGGAGTCGGCGGCGCGGCCGAAATGCAGCTCGCGGGCAAGCGCGTCGAAATAGCGGATCTGCTTGAGGGTGACCTGAGTCATAAGGGGGCCTGATCAGGAAGGAAACAAATAACGATTAGCCCTGATCTCGGCAGCGGTCTATGGTCGCGGTGTACAAACGATCGTGATCGAAAAACGGGCGTTTGCAGA
>JAFKKW010000114.1 GCA_017304275.1 Hyphomicrobiales bacterium
CTGATCGAGGCGACGCAGGAACTCCCGCTCGAAGCGGGCAGCGAAGGGCGCGCGGGGCTTGCCGATCAGGTCGCCGATGCGCTTGAAGCCGAGACGGCGCAGGGTGAGGGCTGTTTCGGGCGCGAGGCGCAATCCTTCGATCGGCAATGGTGCCAGGGCTTGCGTCTCTGCACCTGCGGAGACGATGGCAGCGGTGCGCGCATAATGAGAGACGGCCCAGGCGGTGCCTGCCGTTTCCGCCGCTGCGAGGCGGGCGGGCAGGCCGAATGCTTCAAGGCGACGTGCGAGATCGGCGAGCAATCTGTCCTCGCCGCCCAGGAGGTGGGCTGCGCCCGTCACATCCAGGAAAAAGCCGTCCGTTCCGCTGTGATCCTTGTACAGCGCGACGGAGGGCGTGTAGCGCGTCGCCCACTGCGCGAGGCGGGCCAGCGCCTTTGCGTCCGCCGCGGGCTCGGCGATGCGTGCCTCAAGCGCGCCGATGCGCGCGCGGGCATCGGCCAATGTCTCGCCCGCGGCGAGGCCGTAGTCGCGCGCGACCTGATTGACGGCGACGATGCGCGGGGCGTCCGTTCCATCGGCGAGCACGAAGGGCACGCGCGGATCGATGGGTGAGCCCGAGGGCCTACGCTGCTCCGCGGCCGGTAGCTCCCGCTGCTCCGCAGCTCTTATCTCCCGCTGCTCCGCAATCCGTAGCTTCCGCTGCTCCGCAGCGAGCCAGCGATGCACCGGCCAATCTCTCAGCCAGACCGAAACGATGCGTGGCATGGTCGAACTCCACTTCCCACTCTTCGGTACGTCCGTTGCGGCAGCGCTCGAGCGCGACGTGCCATCGCCAGCCGGCAAGCATGCCGAAGCGGTCGCGTCGTCCTGGTGCCGCGCCGATGCGCCAGCGTGTCGTCGCCGTGACGACGCTCTTGCCGCCGGGTCTCAGGAGCAGCAGCGGCAGTCTTGCGTCGCGGGCGGCGTGCAACAGCCGCTGGCTCGCCTTGAGATCGAGCTGGCCGTCGAGCGCGGCCGCGACGGCTGCGGGACCCCGTGCGCGCACCGCTTCCTCGGTGGCCCAGAGGGCTTCGGCCTCGTTTGCGGTCTCGACCAGGATCAGGCGCGACGGATCGAGACCGAAACCGGCGAGTCCGTTGCCATGAGGTGCGCCGCAGCGGGTGAGCTTCCGCGACGAGAGGACGAGCAGAAGCGGGGTGCGCCCCGGCAGGCGGCCGAGGAGGGCGATCAGGAAGCCGAAGGCGGCAGGAAGGTCGGCGTCGTCCGCGGGGGCGATTTCGTGCACGGCGCCGCATGCGAGGCCGCCCTGCGGGAGATGATCATCGAGGGCTGGGAGGCCGAACGACAGACAGTCTGCGCCGTCGCTCGCGAGGCCCTCCATACGGGCGAGGCGGCGGCGGAGATCGGCGACGATCTCGGCGCGTCTGGCCTCCGATGCTGGCGTTTGGGATGACATGCAAGTCTCTTCTCGACGTGGAAAAACGGCGAAAAGAGACTATAGAACAAAATAGGAACATCGACAAGGGGCAGGGATCTCAAGCCAAGACCGGAAGCAGCGATCCGCTGCTCCCGGTCCTCTATCCCTTGCTCTGGGTCCGCACCCTTACTGCCTGGCGCATTCGATCGTCACGGTGGTGCCGGTCTCGGCGATGAACTTGGTGCAGGTCTCCTCGACCGCGGCGACGTCGAGCTTGCCGTCGTCGGGCTGTTCGGCGGCCGCCGTCTCATCGGCGGCGGGAGCCGCCTTCGCGACCTTCGGTGACTGAGCCTTCGCCGCCACCTGCTGAGCTGCCTTCTTCTGCCTGGCCGCCGCGATGGCCTGTGCCTTGCGGGCCTTGGATTGCTTCACGGCCTGCCGGTGGGCAAAGCTCGCCTGGTGGGCGCGGAAGCCGTGGCCGCCGCCGCAACCTGCAGAGGCGGCGTTGACCTGGATGGCCACGATGAACAGTGCGGACAGGATGATGCCGATGGCCTTGTAAAGCATGATGTCATCTCCGTGCGATCCGGTGCGTCTCTCTTGACGGCGCGGCCGTCCGTTGAGGCGAACCTGCCAGGATCGCAGGAAGATTTCTGTCCCGGCCGGAACACGCACGGGTGTGTCGGCTGAAGGGGCGGGGTTGCTTATTCGGCCCCGCTCGCGGCGCCCATGCGCCGGTAGACGAAGGGCGGCGAGGGCGCCTCGCTCTCGCGTTCGGCAACGGCGACGAATTCCTCGTGCCAGGGCGAGAGTGCGCAGGCCGGGTCGGCGTTGGCTGCGTCGCCGGTGACGGCGAGTGCCTGGCAGCGGCAGCCGCCCCAGTCGATCTCGCAGCGGTCGCAGCTCTTGCACGGCTCCTTCATCCAGGACGTGCCACGGTATTTCTCGAACGCAGGGCCGTTGAGCCAGATGTCGCGGAGCGAGCGGTCGCGCACGGTCTCGATGCCAAGGTTCGGGATCGTCTCGCAGGCGTGGCAGGGCAGGACCTTGCCGGTCGGCGTGATGTCGATGAGATTGCGGCCCCAGCCACCCATGCAGGGCTTCGGGCGTACGGCGTAGTGGTCGTGGGCCACGACGTCGAAGACGAGGATGCCTTTCAGGCGCTCCTTTGCTTCCTTCACGACCTCGAGCGACTTGTAAAACTGCGCGCGCGTGGGGATGAGGGCGGCGCGGTTCTTGAGCGCCCAGGCGTAATATTGCGTATTGGCGATTTCGATACGCCCGGCACCGGCCTCGACAGCGAAGTCGATCAGGGAGGCGATGTTGTCGATGTTATGCCGGTGGACGACGACGTTGATGGTAAGCGCGAGATCGAGCTCGCGGACCCAGCGGCAGACGTCGCGCTTCTTCGGCCAGCCGCCCGGGTAGCCTGAGATGCGGTCGGCGTTGGCGGGGTCGGTGTCCTGGATCGAGACCTGGACGTGGTCGAGACCGAGGCCGGCCAGCCCCGCAAGGCGGTGGCGGGTCAGCGTTACGCCGGAGGTGATCAGGTTGGTATAGAGCCCGGCCTCGACGGCGCTGGACAGGATCTCCTCGAGGTCTTTACGCGCGCAGGGCTCGCCGCCCGAGAGATGGACCTGCAGCACGCCGAGATCCGCGGCCTCCTTGAAGACGCGTCGCCACTCGTCGGCGGAAAGCTCGCCGCCGCGTTCCATGGCGAGCGGGTTCGAGCAGTAGGGACACTGCAGCGGGCAGCGGTAGGTCAGCTCGGCGAGCAGGCCGATGGGCGCGAGCGGGCGGCTGCAGGAGGGCACACTTTCGGCGGTGCTGATGTGCGTTCCTGTGCTGGTGCCGATGGCCTCGGTCATGGAATCGAATCCTTATTGGACCTTGATCCTTCACCTCTCGCTTGTGGGGAGGGGCTACATTTCCAGGCGAAAGTATTGCTCTGCCCGCCCCTCACCCTGTCCCTCTCCCCACCTGGGAGAGGGGACGCAAGATGCGCGCGATGCCTTCACCTTGCCCCGGCGGGGAGAGGTCGGAAGCGATGGTCATGGCGGAGCTCGGCCATGACATTGCTTCCGGGTGAGGGGTGAACAGGTCGGACCTTTGGTTCATCGGTACGAGAGTTGCGGGATCACACGGGTGTCACGTGCCATCCGGGCGGTAGGCGCCGGGCGGGATCATGCCGATCACGTACGCCAGATGCAGCGCGTCGAGCTGAGCCCAGAGCACGTTGCATTTGAAGCGGACGGCATCGACGCAGGCTTCCTGCAGCGCGCGCGTGTTCGCGTATTGCTTGACGAACTCCAGCGCGAAGGTGGCATCGCGCGGGGCCTGCGAGAGACGGCGCTTGAAGTAGGCCATGACGTCGTCGTTGACGAAGTCGTAGTTGGCCAGCATGCCGGCGATGCGCTCACGGTGGATCGAAGGGGCGAACAGCTCGGTCAGCGAGGACGCGGCCGCCACGACGAGCGGCTGCTCGACGACGAAGTGCACGTAGGCTTCGACGGCGAACCGCGTTGCGGGAAGCGCGCCCCGCATGCTCGTCACGTAGTCGCGGTCGAGACCCAGGCAGTCGGTGAGCACGAGCCAGCGCTCGATGCCTCCGTGCTCTTCGGGCAGCACGCCGTCGTGGTCCTGGATGCGGTGGATCCACTCGCGACGCAGCGCGCGATCGTGGGTACGACTCATGAAGGCGGCGTCCTTGCGCGGGATCGCCTCCTGGTAGCAATAGCGGTTCAAGGCCCAGGCGGCGACCTGCCCCTTGTTCAGCTTGCCGCCATGCAGCAGCTTATGGAACGGGTGCAGGTCGTGATAACGCTCAGGGCCGACGGCGCGAAGCTGCGCTTCGAACTCGCCGGGGCTCCAGGGCGCGTTCTCGGCCTCGATTTTTCTTACGAACTCGTTCATCGGGGAACCTTTCGTCGGCTGCCGTGCTGAGATCAAGCAATGCAGGGAGCCTTGCCGCCGCGCGGGCGTTGCTGCTTGATCGCGGTCAAACGGCCGCATCACAGCTCGTTCAAAGCCTCGTGTGGGTCTGATCCGCGTCATTCCAATGGGACCAAGTGCATGCCGGGAAAGCCTATCGTCATCGTCGGCCACACGGCGCTCGACCGCGTCTACCGTATCGATGCCTTTCCCGCGAAGCCGACCAAGGTCAGTGCGCGGGACCATCGCGAGGAGGGGGGCGGATCGGCGGCCAATGCGGCTGCGGCGATCGCGGTGCTCGGTGGCTCCGTTCACCTTTGGAGCCGCGTCGGCGGCGATGACACAGGAGCCAAGGCGCGGCACGCCCTCGAGAGAGTGGGTGTCGACGTCAGCGGGGTGATCGCGTGCGACGGCGCCAAGACTCCCACGGCGGCCGTCATCGTCGATGGCAAGGGCGAGCGGCTCGTCGTCAGCGAGGACGACCACGTGCTGCCGATGCAGGCGGACTGGCTGCCATTGACCAAAATCGTCGGGGCGGGGGCCGTGCTCAGCGATCTCACGTGGCTCGAGGGGACGCGCGCGGCGTTCGCGGCGGCGCGGGCGGTCGGCGCTCCGACGCTCGTGGATGTGGACCTCGGCGGGGGCATTCTGCTCGAACGGGTGGCCGATCTCACGGACTACGCGATCTTCTCGGCGCCCGCGTTCGAGAAATTCGTCCGAGGCGCCGACGACGAAGAGAGGTTCGACGCGCTGCTCGCCATGGGATTGCGTCATGCGGGCGTGACGCGCGGCGCGAACGGCTATGCGTGGAAGTCGCGGGATGGCGCGCGCGGGAGGCAGGCATCGTTCAAGGTGCCAGTGGTCGACACGACCGGGGCGGGCGATGCGTTTCACGGCGTTTTTGCGCTGGGCCTCGCGTCGGGCTTGCCGGATGCTGCATGTGCCTTGATCGCGTCCGCGGCGGCCGGGCTCAAATGCCGGCGTCTCGGCGCGCGCGCCGGGCTGCCGACCGCGATGGAGCTTGATGCCTTCCTGCTCGAACAGACGGGGCGCGGACTTCCCGAACGGCTGGGATGAAGCCTTGTGCTTGATCGAGCGTTGCCGGACTGCCGGGGTTGAGGGGGGCGGTGGCATTTGACCGTCGTCAAATGCGGTACTTTTGGACGCGCGATACCTATGTATCAGGACGTCGTTCCCCCCAACGACGTCATCTTCGAAAGGAGAGTGCCCATGGCAAGCAACATTCAGGTGTCCAAGCCGGCGAATGGCCCTCAGCGCGTGCCGGATGTTTTCGATGCCCTGCATGGCGAGATGGATCGGTTGTTCCGCTCGTTCGAACGAAACTGGCCGCAATTTCCGAGCCTCGTGCGCAGCGGTCGGGACCCGGATGTCCCCAGTCTCGACGTGCGCGAGAACGAGAATTCGATCACCATCGAAGCGGATCTTCCGGGTATGGATGAGAAGGACGTATCGGTGACGCTCGCCAATGGCGTCTTGACCATCAAGGGCGAGCGCAGAAACGAGCGCGAAGACAAGAACGAGAATTATCATCTGAGCGAGCGCAGCTTCGGCAGCTTCGCACGCTCGCTCCGGCTGCCCGACACCATCGACGACGACAAGGTCGAGGCGCGCTTCGACAAGGGAGTGTTGACGGTGATCGCGGCGAAGAAGCCCGAAGCGGTGAAGGCAGAGAAGAAGATCGAGGTAAAGAAGGCCTAGGCCTGATCCCTCGTGAGGTCGTGGCGGCCGGGAACTGCCACGGCCTCGTTTCATTCAGGCTGGATATTCAGGCTGGCGTATCGTTCTTTTTCTCGGTGCTGGGCTGCGGAGCGGATGCGGATCCCGAAAGCGCCGAGATCCGTTGGCGGTATGCCTCTGCGTCGCCGTAATCCACGAACTCCCGATAGTATTGGTGTGCGCCGGCCGTGCGGCGTGCATGCTTGATCGGACACCAGTAGACTTCCGTGCGCGAG
>JAFKKW010000115.1 GCA_017304275.1 Hyphomicrobiales bacterium
AAGCGAAGGTGATGCGGCCCTGCCACAAGGGCTTTACCTTAGCGGTAAACACAGGATCGGACGGGCGATTCCCTTTTGCGACGCCGTCGGATCGATCACCGGCGGGAGCAGACGTCCACAGCCGAAAGCCCCGCCCGGAGGCAAAACACCACAAGGACCGGGGGCGCGGCCGCCGCATCCCCGGTCCTTGTGGCTTAGAGCGAAACCCGGACTACAGCCGGTAACGGATCTGGTCGGTCCAGAAGCGCTCGAGACGTGCCAGCGCCTTGTTGAGGCCGGCAAGCTCGTCGCCCGTCACCTGCGCCACCGCCTCGACCGAGCCGAGCTGACGCTGATAGAGCTTGGTCACGACCTCGGCGGCCTGGCGCCCCTTGGCCGACAACGACACGCGCACGCTGCGCTTGTCCGTGTCGCTGCGCTCGTAGTCGACGTAGCCCATCTCGACCAGCTTCTTGAGATTGTAGGAGACGTTCGAACCCATGTAGAACCCGCGGCTCTTGAGCTCGCCGGCCGTCAGCTCGTTGTCGCCCATATTGTAGAGCAACAGCGCCTGTACGGCGTTGAGGTCCGAGCTGCCGGTGCGGTCGAACTCATCCTTGACGACATCGAGCAGCAGGCGATGCAGACGCTCGATGAGATGAAGGCTCTGGACGTACTCCGAACGGAGATTGGGATCCTGGTTGGCGGACACGCGATCGCGTGCCGCATTGGTAGCGGTACTCATAACCCTGCCTCACTCAACAACCTGTTTGACGCGACCGGTTTTCCGGTTCTGATCATCGGAGGCTACGGGAAACCCATAAAAATTAGCTCAATCTGTTCGGTAAATTGCGCGTAAATCCGCGCGCCGTTTCAATGCGTCAGGCGCGTGATGCCTGCATCTCCTCGCGCGTCGGCAGCACGAGCTCGCGCCCGCCGAGCGGCGCGAAATAGGCGTCCAGCATCGCCTCGGAAACATCCTCGAGGCGGGGCGGCGACCAGCGCGGCGCGCCGTCCTTGTCGACCAGCGCCGCCCGCACGCCTTCGTAGAAGTCTCCGCCGCCCACGCCGTCGCCTTCGAGCAGCCGAACGGCCAGACGATAATCGACCACAAGCGTCTGCCTGAGATCGCGCGCGCGCGCCTCGCGGATGTGCCGGTGGGTGATTTTGAGCGCGAGCGGCGACCGCCGCTGGAGAGTCTGGATGACCTCCTGCGACCAATCGCGAGACGCGCCGTCCTCGGCTGCGAGCCGCACCAGGATCTCCTCGACGCTTGCCGCCGAAAAACACCGGTCGATGACCTCCCGGTAAGGCGCAAGCTCCCCGAGCCCGGCGTCCCGATGCCGCTCGTCGAGCACCGTGTCGACCGGCCACGTGTCGGCCAGCGCCGCCTTGATGGCCTCGAATTCCGTCGAATCGATGCAATGCGTGATGAGCCCCAGCGCATAGGCCTCGGCGCGCCCGACAGCCGCCCCGGTGAGCCCGAGATACATGCCCACCTGATCGGGCAGCCGGGCGAGCACGTGGCACACGCCGACATCGGGAAAGAGGCCGATCAGCGTCTCGGGCATTGCGAAAGAGTAGTTTTCTCCCGCCACGCGATGCGTCCCGAATTGCGAGATGCCGACGCCGCCACCCATCACCATGCCGTTGATGAGCGGCACCGTCGGCTTCGAGAAACACTCGCACTGCCAGTTGAGCGCATACTCGTCGGCGAACGCCATCATGCCGTCCGCCATATTGCGCCGCGCCAATTCGATCACCTCGCGGACATCCGAGCCGGACGAGAACGCGCGCGGGCTCGCCGACTGGATCGCGACGGCATAAACCTGCGGATCGCGCGCCGCCGACCACAGCGTCTCGGAAATTTTCGATCGCATGTGTTGCGTCAGTGCATTGAGCGCCTTCGGCCGGTTGAGCGTGACGAGCGCCAGAGTACCTTGACTGTCGACTTTCAGCGTCTCGTCGGCCGTATCGGTCATTCGTCTCTCCGAGGGGATGCAATTCGTCTCCGCACCTCCAATGTGATAAGTGAGGACGGTTGCCATTTGGGGCCACATTTGGCCGCTATACAGTCTCCGTCGACGAGATGAAACTGCCTGCCTGATTCGCCCATCCCTCGAGACCGGGCGGCCGTCGCGACCCCGCGAGGTCCCGGCAGGCTCCGTGAAGCCCTCGAGACCAGGGACCAGGATGAGCCGCGAGAACGCGATCCAGATGCGCATCTGCGCTGCCGTTGCCGCGGTCTTCGTCGCCGCGCCGCAGACCGCAGGCGCGGCCGACAACACGCTGACGGACACGGTCACGAGCGCCTTCGAGACCATCGTCATCGATGCCACCAAGGCCGCCTCGAAAGCCAGCGCCGCCGCCAAGGACGCGTTGGCCTCCGAGCCGCGCAAGCAGAAGCGCGCCAAGGACACGGCCGGGAACAAAAAGGGCGACGGCAAGGAGACCGATGCCGAGGACAAGGCAGGCAAGGTTCCAGCGGCAAGCGGCCCGGAAGCTGGACCTGCAGCCAAGGGCGGCGAACCGGCAGCCGCCGCAACCGACGATGCAAAAAAAGACGCCGATCCGAAATCCGGCAAGGAAGAAGCCAAGAAACCGGCCGGGCCGCCGACCGAATGGCCGGCCGTCGAGGTCGAGCTGGCCAAGGCACGCTGCACGCAGCTCCTGAAGGGGGTCGACGCGGTCGCCATTCCCGAGCCCCCCTTCCGCAAAGGCGACTGCGGGTCGATGGCTCCGATGCGTCTGGTATCGATCGGCAAGACCCCGGAGATCACGTTCTCGCCGCCCCCGGTCGTTTCCTGTGACCTGATCATCGGGCTCGCCAAATGGTTGAAGACCGAGGTTCAGCCGGCCGCGAAAAAGTACCTGGGCTCGGAGGTCATCCGCGTCGAGTCGATGAGCGACTATTCCTGCCGCATGGCTTACGGCCGCATCGGCAACAAGCTCTCGGAGCACGGCAAGGCGAATGCCCTCGACATCCGCGGCTTCATCACCCGCAAGGGTGAGCAGGCCGTCGTTCTGACCGATTGGGGTGTGAACAGGCGCGACGTTGCCAAGCAGATTGCCGCCGCCAAGGCGGCTGCAGCAAAGGCTGCGGCCGCGAATGCCGCCGCCGCGAAGGAAAGTGCGGAGCGCGCGGAGACGGCGGAGGTCACGGCAAAATCCGAGACGACGGGAACCAAGCTTCCGCGCAAGACCCTCGTCGAAGGCGTTCCGCCGAAAAAGGACGGCCTTGCCGTCCCTGTCTCCGTGACCAAGGATGGGCCCATCGATTCCGCACCCGCCGTCATCGAGAACGGCAAGAAGACCGACAAGACCAAGGGCGGCAAGGAGTCGAAGAAGCGCAAAGGCGGCGAGACGGTCTCCACACTTCCCGGTGGCATCGATCCGAGCGAGATCACCGTGCCGCCGCCGAAGACCGCCAAGGGGCGCTTCCTGCACGACATCCACGCATCGGGCTGCCGGATTTTCGGCACCACGCTCGGCCCGGAGGCCAACGAGGCCCACCGCAACCATTTCCACGTCGATATGGCCGAGCGGAAATACAAGAAAATCTGTGATTGACCCTATGCGGCGCAAGGAGTTGCATCCCCCCGCAAGAGGCGGGATGGTCCCGCCACGCTGAGCAGACTGCCGGCGGATCTAGCGCTAAGGCTGAAATCGTGACCTTTGAGAAGCCCTTCTCTCCCCACGCCGGGATGGCATCGTCCGCCGCCGGGGCCTATCCGGCCGTTCGCATGCGCCGCAACCGGCGTGCGCCGTGGTCGCGCCGTCTGGTCGCCGAGACCACGCTGACCGTCAACGACCTCATCTGGCCGCTGTTCGTCATCGACGGCAAGGACCGGCGCGAGGCCGTCGCCTCCATGCCGGGCGTCGAGCGCCGCAGCGTCGACCTCATCGTCGAGGCCGCGCGCGGCGCCGAGCAACTCGGCATCCCGGCCATTGCGCTCTTTCCGAACACCGATCCCAAGCTGCGTTCGGACGACGCCCGCGAAGCGCTGAACCCCGACAACCTCGTCTGCCGCGCCACCCGCGCCGTCAAGGAGGCAGGCATCGACGTCGGCGTCATCCTCGATGTCGCCCTCGACCCCTACACGAGCCATGGCCACGACGGGCTTCTTGTCGACGGCGAGATCGCAAACGACGCCACGGTCGACGCGCTCGTGCGCCAGTCGCTCGTCCAGGTCGAGGCCGGCGCCGACATCCTGGCGCCGTCCGACATGATGGACGGGCGCATCGGCGCCATCCGCCGTGCGCTCGAGGAAAGCGGACACGCAAATACACAGATCATGTCGTATGCCGCCAAGTACGCGAGCGCCTTCTACGGGCCGTTCCGCGATGCGGTCGGCTCCGGCGGGCTGCTGAAAGGCGACAAGCGCACCTACCAGATGGATTTCGCCAACACCGACGAGGCGATGCGCGAGGTGGCGCTCGATCTGGCCGAAGGCGCCGACATGGTGATGGTGAAACCCGGCCTGCCCTACCTCGACATCGTCCGCCGCGTATCGGAGACCTACAAGGTGCCGACCTTCGCCTACCAGGTGTCGGGCGAGTACGCGATGATCATGGCCGCCGCCGAACGAGGCTGGCTCGATGCCGACAAGACGATTCTGGAAAGCCTGATGGCGTTCAAGCGGGCCGGCGCCTCGGGCGTCTTCACCTACTTCGCCCCCCACGCCGCCAGGCTGCTGCTCGGCTGACGCAGCTTAGCCGCCGAGCGCACCGTTGTTGCGCCACGAGAACGGGTGGCCGACGATCCGCCGATAGAGACGCGGCGCGAGCGGAAGGAGCGACCAGCCGATCAGATTTGCAATAGCCGCGCCCACCTGCAGCGGGCCGAACTCGATCTCGAGCACGAATAAGGCGAGCAGCATGATCGACAGCACCGCCATCGCGGCGGACAGGCCGATATAGAGGATCATGAACGTCGCGTCGTACGCGATGGAGCGGGGATCGTTCATCGGAAACTCCAAGCGGGTCGGCAGAAACCTCGCGATGAGCAGCACGCAACTTAGGAAAAACTGACACTGCCGTCGGTTCCGGAAGGAACAGGCGGAGATGCCTTGGAGGCGCGACGGTTCTGATTTGTTTGCAGAAAGAATGATCAAGAACCGGGATTCGCGATAGTGAAAACCGCCGAATCCGTCCTCCACCGGGGCACTTCACTCCCGGTGTGAGTCATTGCAGTCACAGATGATGGCGCGCGAGGTTCAACCTCGATCTCAGCGACGGACGCGACGGCGCTGCTGGTCGAAGGGTTCCTCTGCCGGTTGACCGAAATCCTGGCCTTCCGGAGCAACGCCTTCCTCACCCTCGACAGGAGGCGGCTGTTGCTGCGCCACCGTGTTGCGCGGCTTCTGGCAGTCCGTGAGCCAGACGTCGAACACTGGATGCTCGACCGCATTGAGCCCGGGGCTCTGCGCGAACATCCAGCCGGTGAAGATGCGCTTCTGGTTGCCGTCCAGCATGACTTCGTCGACCTCGACGAACGACGTGGTTTTCGGCTGCTCCGTCGGCGGGCGCGAATAGCAGACGCGCGGCGTCACCTTGAGCGCCCCGAACTGCACCGTTTCGTTGATCGGCACCTCGAGCGTCTTGATCGTGGCCGTCACCTTGTCGAGCGCCGAGAACACCGCGACGCGGTTGTCGAAGCGCGCGTCGGCCAGCGCAGGCGGCGCCGGAAGCGCCAGCAGGGCAACCAGCACCAGGGGCTTTGCGGTGAGCGTCACTCGATCTGGCCGTTGGCCCGTCATTCGCAACCCGTCATTCGCAACCCGTCATTCGCAACACGTCATTCCCAAGCCGTCAGTCGCAAGCGGTTCCCCGTCGGCGGGGCGCATGAGCCGGCAAGCGCCCATCTGCACCCCAACGATGGCGCTGCCAAGACGTGCCGGCACAGCGCAGCAACCTACTCGGGCCGCCAGGGCTTGTAGTCGCCCGTGGCCTTGGGGCGGTGCCCGGCGCCGAGGATCGAGCCTGCGGGCCTGTAGGCCTCGGGCGTCCCCGTCATGTTGGGCCGATGCGGCTTCTGCCAGGGCCTGGCCTGATACTTCTCCTCGGTCGGCGGCGTATCGACCGTGTAGTGCAGCCAGCCGTGCCATTCGGGCGGCACCTTCGACGGCTCGGCAAGATCCGTATAGGTCACCCAGCGCCGGGGCCGGCCGAGTGGCCCCTCCGGCCCGACACCCGCGATCTGCTCGTAATAGCTGTTGCCGAACGAATCCTTGCCGACGAACCGGCCCTGGCGCGCGATCGTCAGCCGCGTACCCCAGGTATTGCCGCCCCACCAGCTG
>JAFKKW010000575.1 GCA_017304275.1 Hyphomicrobiales bacterium
CTCTCGCCGCCGACGTCACGCCTCTGCTCCACACGTGGTCCCTCTCGGTCGAGGAGCAGTTCTACATCGCCTTTCCGCTACTCCTGCTCCTGGTCTCCAGGCTGGGACGTCGTGCACGTCTCGGAACGATGTGGGCATTGCTCGTCCTGTCGCTTGCGCTGAGCGTCTACCTCGTCAAGCACGACACCCCCGCCGCATTCTTCCTGTTTCCGCCGCGGGCGTGGGAACTGCTTCTCGGATGCCTTCTGGCTGCTCGCACTGTGCCGGAGATCCCCCAGCGCTATCGGGAGCCTGTCGCCGTTTCGGCACTCGTCGCGATCTTGATCACGACGTTTACATACCATGAAGACACCCCGTTTCCGGGGTTGCGCGCCTTGGTTCCGTGCCTGGCGGCGGCCGTGCTGATCCACGTCGGAGCGAGAGGACAAACGCGCGTGGGCGCGCTGCTCGCTTCGGCGCCATTCGTTGCGCTCGGCCTCATATCTTACTCGCTGTACCTTTGGCACTGGCCTCTGATCACGTTCTACAAGGCCTACACCGGCAGCCACCTCGAGATCCCCGAAAAGCTGTTGCTCTGCCTCGCGAGTATCGCGGTCGCCTATGCGTCATGGCGCTATATCGAGCAGCCATTCCGAACCGGAAGCCTCAGGAGAGGGCGCATCTTCTCGTATTCGGCGCTTGCAGCCGTCGCCACCTGCTCCTGCGCCGTTCTCTTCGTTGCCACCGACGGTCTCGCGAATCGTTACCCCGAGTCCCTGCGACGCATTGCGGCTTTCAAATACGACGTCGGCACGAACTACCGCATCGGCGAGTGCTTCATCGATGCCAAAGCGCCCGGCGCCCCGACCCGCGTGGCGGACAAATGCCTCGCGATCGACAAGGCGAGAGCGGACTTCCTGATTATCGGCGACAGCCATGCCGCCCACTATTGGTCAGGCTTTGCCGAAGTCTTTCCGGAGATCAATTTTCTCCAAGCCACCGCCAACGGATGCAAACCGACCTATGACGGGGACGGCGCACCAAAATGCCGCTCCGCCATGGTGCATGTGCTCAAGGATTTCCTGCCCCATAACCATGTCGACGCCGTCATTCTCTCTGCTCGCTGGAGCCGCTCGAACTTAGGCGAGCTTCTGGAGACGATCGACACGCTGAAGGGCCGTGTC
>JAFKKW010000116.1:0-10589 GCA_017304275.1 Hyphomicrobiales bacterium
CTCATGCCGCACCCGCCGAGCGCGAGCGCCGTCGACAGGGCCGCGGCGGCACAGAGGGCCGCACCCAACTTCGCTATGACGGATTGCGTCATTCCGCTCCGGTCCGCATAATCCCCGTTCCCCTGTCCGGCCGTCGCGAGGGTGTCCCCGGACCCGCCGCGCCGCTATGCTGCCAGGAAGATTGACTCAAGCACTAGCATCCTTGTCTCGACGCAGAAAGCGCTCGCCCTCAAGTGACCCACACCATCCGAGCCGCACCGCACGAGGACCCCGCTTCAATGTCCACTCCCAGCGCCGCGCATGACCAGCAAAGGCGTCCGGCCCTCACCGTTCTCCTGGCGGCCCCGAGAGGCTTCTGCGCCGGCGTCGACCGGGCAATCCAGATCGTCGAGCTGGCCTTGGCCAGGTTCGGCGCCCCGGTCTACGTCCGCCATGAGATCGTCCATAACCGATACGTGGTCGAGTCTCTGAAGGCCAAAGGTGCCGTTTTTGTGGAGGAGCTGGACGAGATCCCCGAGACCGACCAGCCTGTGATCTTTTCAGCACATGGCGTGCCCAAATCCGTGCCCCAGGCGGCGAAATCCCGGAATCTGTTCGCCATCGACGCCACCTGCCCACTGGTCTTCAAGGTCCATACCGAGGCCAGCCGTCATCACGCCGAAGGCCGCAGGATCGTGCTCATCGGGCACGCCGGCCACCCCGAGGTGGAAGGCACCACCGGCCAGCTTCCGCCGGGCGCGGTAACCTTGATCCAGACCGCAGCCGAGGCCGAAGCTTTCGACGCCGAAGATCCCGCGCGGCTTGCCTACGTGACCCAGACGACCCTCTCCGTCGATGACACGGCCGAGATCGTCGCCATCCTCAAACGGCGCTTTCCCGATATCGTCGGCCCGCACAAGGAGGACATCTGCTACGCCACCACTAACCGCCAGGTCGCCGTCAAGGCCATTGCCGCCAAGGTCGGCCTGGTGATCGTCGTCGGAGCCCCCAATTCATCGAACTCGCTGCGCCTCGTGGAGGTCGCCGAGCGCGCCGGCTGCCCGAAGGCGATCCTCATTCAGCGCGCGGCCGACCTCTCGTGGGACGCATTCGACGGCGTCTCCGCGGTGGGCGTGACGGCCGGTGCATCCGCGCCGGAAACCCTGGTCGACGAGGTGATCGCGGCATTGAAAGAGCGCTTCGAAATTTCCGTCGAACAGGTTACCACCGCCAGCGAGCGGATCGCCTTCAACGTCCCTCGCGAGTTGCGCGAGCCGGCAGCCTGACCTCAGCAGGCCGAAACCGCGCCGCCCACGTCCACGCACCCGGAAAGCAAAGCACATGGCCGTTTACACGGAAGTGACGGACGACGAGCTGACCCGGCTCATTGCGGATTACGGGCTCGGCGAGCTGCTCTCCTACAAGGGCATCGCGGAAGGCGTCGAGAACACCAATTTCCTGGTCCACACCAGCAAGGGCATCTTCATTCTCACGCTCTACGAGCGGCGTGTCGATACCGCGGACCTGCCGTTCTTCCTGGGGCTGATCGAGCACCTGAACCGGAAGGGCATCTCCTGCCCCCTCCCCGTCCGCAACCGCGCCGGCGAGGTGCTGACGCGGATCGCCGGACGCACGGCCGCCGTCATGACGTTTCTCGAAGGCGTCTGGCCGCGCCGCCCGAAGGCGCACCATTGCGCGGCCGTCGGTCGGGCGCTGGCCGAGCTGCACCTCGCAGGCGAAGGCTTCCCGCTGACGCGCCGGAACGCGCTCGGCCTCGAGGGCTGGCACACGCTGTTCGAAAGGTTCTCGGCACGCGCCGATGAGGTCGCGCCGGGCCTCGGCACGCTGATCGCCTATGAGCTGGCTTACCTCGACCGCGCCTGGCCCAAAAGCCTGCCGTCCGGCGTCATCCATGCCGACTTGTTTCCCGACAACGTGTTCTTCGTCGGCGAGACGCTGTCCGGTATCATCGACTTCTATTTCGCCTGCAACGACGCCTGGGCCTATGACCTCGCCATCTGCCTCAATGCGTGGTGCTTCGAGCCCGACTTCGCGTTCAACGCCACCAAAGGCCGCGCCCTCCTGAGCGCCTACCAGAGCCTGCGCCCGCTCTCCGCTGCCGAGCGCCAGGCCTTCCCCGTGCTGACCCGCGGTGCCGCCCTGCGCTTTCTCCTCACCCGGGCCCATGACTGGCTGCACACCGACCGCAACGCCCTCGTGAAGCCGCACGACCCGAATGCCTACGTGCGCCGCCTGCGCTTCCACCAGGAGGTGCAGTCTCCGTCCGAGTACGGTCTGGAGACCGTCGCATGAGCGACCCGGCGGCGAAGGGAGGAAAGAAGGTCGAGATCTATACCGACGGCGCCTGCTCGGGAAATCCCGGCCCGGGGGGCTGGGGCGCCATCCTGATCTGGAACGGGCACCGCAAGGAGATCCACGGCGGCGAGGCCCTGACCACCAACAACCGCATGGAGTTGATGGCTGCCATCTCAGCCCTCGAAGCCCTCAAGACCGGCGTGGAGGCGGACCTCTACACCGATAGCGCCTACGTCCGGAACGGCATCTCGGCCTGGATCCACGGCTGGAAGAAGAACGGCTGGCGCACCGCCGACAAGAAACCGGTCAAGAACGCCGAGCTATGGCAGCGCCTCGAGCAGGCCATGTCCGCCCATCGCGTGACCTGGCATTGGATCAAGGGGCATGCCGGACACCCCGAGAACGAGCGCGCCGACGAGCTGGCGCGCCACGGCATGGCCGACTTCAAGCGCCGCTGACCTAGGGGGCTCGCTCCCGCCAAAAAGAAAGGCCGGCACAGTCGTGTGCCGGCCCTTGTTGCTCATGCGCCCGCCGGTCTTAACCGACGCGGAACACGGCGCCCGCGACGGACCGCGCGCGGGTACGGACGGCGCCGCCGTCGTTACCCGACCGGACCAGCCACTGGCCGTTGGCAGCCCGGCCGACGATCTCGCCGACATGGTGACGCCAGACGACCACGGCACCGACCTGCGGACCGCTCGGGCGGCCCCACTTGCTCCAGTTCCAGGCCAGGTTGAGGTGGGCACCGCCGCCGCGCTGCGTGCGCATCCACCAGCCGCACCAGGCGCGCGGGCGCGGACCGGCGCCGCCGCGATAGGAGCCGGAGTTGGAGGACTCGCTGGTCGAGGCATAGTGGCGGCGCGTTTCGCGGCTCGCCGCGCGGCGGGCCTCGCGATGGCGCTGTGCATACCGCACGCGCTGGCCGCGCTCACGCTTGGCGACGCGCTGGCGCTTTGCCCGCGGACGCTCGGCGCGCGTATCTTTCGCGACGGAGGACTGATGGACGAATGGATTCCAGCTTTCGTCGCGCGTGGGACGTGCGTCCGCAGACGTCGTGCCGGCAAACGCCAGCAGCGTCGCCGCGGCGGCGAGGATTGTCTTCTTCATTCTCTTGGATCCCCTACTTATGCTTACTGACTGCTTACTGAACGAAGCCGCCAGTCGCACAAGCAGAGGGCCTAAACAAGGAAACGAAACGCAAGCGCGGCAATATGTCCACCCCCGACGGGATAGCAATCCGCATGCGCTCGTCAAGTATTATTGAAGTATAGATTTCGGAGATATACTTAGAAAGACGCCAAGACCTTCTCCGCCGTCGCCTTGATATGCTCGGGAGGACTGTCTTCCACAGCTAAGTAGCTGACCACCCCATCCTCGACCACCATCGCGTACCGTTGCGACCGCGTACCGAGCCCGAACGGTGAAAGATCGACGTCGAGTCCCAGCGCCTTGGCAAAGTCGCCGTTGCCGTCGGCGAGCATGGTGATGTCCTCTTGAGCGCCACGCGCCTTGGACCATGCATCGAGCACGAACACGTCGTTGACGGCCGTGCAGGCGATGGTCGTGATGCCCTTGCCCTTGAGCTGATCGGCGAGCCCGACGAAACCCGGCAGATGCTGCTCGCTACAGGTCGGCGTAAAGGCGCCGGGGACGGCGAACAGCACGACCTTCTTGCCTTGGAACAGCTCGCTCGAGCCCACCTGCTGGGGGCCGCTCGCGCTCATGACCGTGAACTTGGACTCAGGCAGTCTCTCGCCGACCTTGATGCTCATTGATCCTCCGCGTCCGATTGGTTGGATAGTTGGATAAAGGACTCATTCGGCGACAAACGTCGCGAACGAGGCCCCGGTTTCACTGACGAGCGTTACCGTGACCGGCTTGCCCTTGAGAGTGGCGAGGTCCACATCCGCACCGAGCGCAGCTTCGAATACGGCACGCCCCTCGCTGTCGAGGTCTCCGACACGCTCCGGAAGCGGTAGGTAAAGCCCATCCGGCGCCTCCAGAAACGCATCCGCCCCCATGCCACCGCCCGGAAACCGGGCTTCGACGGTGATCTTCGGCGCCGGCCCCTCCATGACCGCTCCGGCGCGGACGACCACCGGGTCGCCGGCTTCGAGCTTGTCCTGCGCCCTCGGAAGCCGTTCGAGCGCTTGCAGGGCCGCGGTCGGCAACGCATCGGCGTCCTTGGCGGGGATCTCGAGCGCGAGTTCGGCTTCCACCGGGATGCAGATATCCTTGCAGATGCCGTAGTGAATGCCGGCGACCAGCGAAATCGGAACGCCAGCATCCTTGGGCGTCAGAAACACGGGCAGCAGAACGCCGTCCCGATAGCCGACGGTATTCCCCGACTTGTCGGTGAAGCGCTGCGGAGCGGGGAACGCCACCCTGGCTTCGGCGAGGTTCGCCGATTTCGACCAGTCGAAGGTGGGCGGAAGGCCGCCCGCATCGCCGGGCGTGCGCCAATAGGTCTTCCAACCGGGCTCGAGCGCAATCTCCACGAAGGCAACCGGGCCCGAACCGGACGGCGGATTGCCCGCCAGCAGCCGCGCCTTGGCCTTCTGTCCCGGCACCCAGGACGAGACGGCCGCCTCGGCGCTGCTTGAAGCTGCCACAACGAGAGCAAATATGGTGATGAGAGTGAGATGCAGCGCGCGTGGTTTCTGGACTGTCATAAGCACTTGAACTCTCCGGCACACCAGACTGCGCAAGCATCTAGCACATCCTGCGCTCGTTTTCAGATCGGGACATCGCCTTATTTGAGCATCGCAAATCCACGGAACCTGCGGATTTTCACGGCTTCACAGGCGCCTGCCGCGGAGGCTAGTGTCACAGCATGACCACGCCGAGGACCAAGCGGAGAAAGCGCAACGACAGTTGTCTCAAGGGGCAGCTCCTTGTCGCCATGCCACTGATGAGCGATCGGCGGTTCGCGCGGTCCGTGATCTACATCTGTGCGCACTCCGACGATGGCGCAATGGGCCTCATCATCAATCATTGCGCCGATCACATCAGCTTTCACGACCTGCTCGAGCGCTTGGGCATCATCCCGAAGGGCGCCGAGGAAGGGATCGCCAATGACATCCTGGAGCGGCAGGTTCACGTCGGGGGCCCTGTGGAGACGGGACGCGGCTTCGTGCTTCACTCGTCCGATTACCATTCGAGCGAGTCGACCCTGCCCATCGACCGTGACGTCAGCCTTACCGCTTCGATCGAGATCCTGAAAGCCATGGCGCAGGGCGAAGGCCCGGGGCACGCCATGCTGGCGCTCGGATACGCGGGCTGGTCCGCAGGCCAGCTCGAAAACGAGATCCAGGCCAACGGCTGGCTGCACTGTCCACCCGATCTCAATCTTCTCTTCGACGCTGACGTCGAGGGAAAGTATGCGCGCGCGCTCGCCAAGATCGGCGTCGACCCGTCGCATCTCGTCAGCGACGCCGGGCACGCCTGAACGACACCCCGCGACCTGCTGCGGTTCAGCCTCGACTGATCACTTGCGCGATACGCCGGCGAGCCGCGCGAGGCTCTCGGCGATGGCAGGCGGGAGATTGGAGAAATCAGGCTCGCCCGGTCGCGGGGCGGCCGGCTTGATGCTCGCGGGCGGCGTGGCGGGCGGAGCTTGCGCAGCACCACGCTGCGCCGAACCCAGCGGCGGCGGAAACGGTGTCACTGCCTGTTGCGAGACGGAAGCCGCATTGGCCACGGCCGGCGGCAGCGGGGGCGGCGGAGGCACCGGCTCGACCAGGATCGGTCGCGTCGTCGGCACGTCCGCACGCGTCGGCATGGGCGGCGCGCCGGGCGGCACGATGGGAGCACCGGTAGCGGAAGGCATAGGCGGCGGACGCATCGGCACGGTGTGAGGCGGCGGCGGGGGAGGCGGCCCCATGTCCACCGGGCGGTGCGGTGAAGGCGGTCCGCCCGCAGCGGGAGATCCCGGGGGTGTGCGCGGTTTGACATTCGCAGCCGGCGGCATCGGCAAGACGGGTTACGAGTTGCGGCGGCGGCAGCGGCGCAAGCCCTGCGCGGGTTGTCGCCTGGGGCGGCGGCGCGGGCGGAGCAACCGGCGGCGGCATGGCCGCAGCAGCCGGCCGCGCCGTGTCATGCGTGCCGCCGTTGGCCGGCTCCTGACGCAAGCGCCCATGCCGCGCGCGCCGCTGTTGAGAGGCTCCCGCACCGTTCGTCTCGGCGGGCGCCGGACGCGCGGCGCCATTGGTACCGTTCGCGCCGTTCACATGCTGCGGCCCCCCCGCACCGTTGACGGACGCGTGTGACGCGGCCACCTCCGGCTTCGAAGCCCCGTTCTGCGAGCGCGGCAACTTTTTCTTGGCCTTGGGCCGGAACACGCCAACAGGCTTGTGCTTGCTCTCGTTTGCCCGCACCGCGGCCAGCACGTGCGACACCTCGGCCTCCGCGATCGCATTCCCGCAATAGGCGCCTTGCGCGTACTCGCATTCGATCGAGCGCAGGAAGCCCACCTCGTTGGCGCTCTCGACACCCTTCGCGACGATCTTCTTTCCAAGCTCGTGCGCGAGCGAAACCATCGATCGGACGAGCACGCTGTCATTGCCGCCCTTCACCGCTCCGGCCTGCATGAAGGCCTGGTCGATCTTGATGGTGTCGAACGGCAGCCGCTCGAGATAGGACAGCGAGGAATAGCCGGTGCCGAACTCGTCCAGCACGATCCCCGCGCCCGCGCCCTTGAGCCAGCCCAGGATTTCGGTCGCCTGCTCCGGATTTTCGAGCGCAACCTGCTCCGTCACCTCGATCCGTATCGACCCCTTGGGCACCACCGTGCGCCCGAGAATGTGGCGAACCTCCTGCACGATGTCCTGGCGGAAGAGGTGCCGGCTCGGAATGTTGACGCTGACGAACAGCGGCGCGTCGCTGCGCGGAAATTCCTTCTGCCAGGCGATGATGCTACGTGCCGTCTGCTGCAGCAGATAAACGCCGAGCCTGGCGAGGAGATCGCTCTCCTCCGCGAACGGCATGAAGGCGGCCGGATCGACCGGTCCGAGCTGCGGATGATCCCACTGCGCCACGGCCTCGAATCCGGCCAGTTCCTCGGTCGGCAGATAGACGACAGGCAGATAGACGACGCGGAGCTGGTTCGTCTCCATCGCGCGGCGGAGATCCGCCTCCATCGCCTGGCGGTCGTCCTGATCGCCGCGCATCTCGGGCGAGAAGACCTCGATGCGGTCGGCGCCCGCGCGTTTGGCGCGGAACATGGCGATCTCCGCCTTCTTGAGCAGGTCCGCGTTGCTCGTCTCCTCGCCTTCGTAGACGGCGATGCCGATCGAGCCCGTCAGCACGATCTCCTGTCCGGCGATCTTGATCGGCGAGCGCAGCGAACGGCGGATCCGCTCGGCATGCTGCGCAAGCTCGGCCACCGGCTGGCCTTGCTGCATGAGAACCGCGAAGCGGTCGCCGCCGATACGTCCGAGCGTGTCGTTGGGGCCGAGATGGCGCTGCAGACGCCGCGCGATAGTCAGCAGCAGGCTGTCTCCGAGCACGAGCCCCAGCGAGGAGTTGAGATTGGTGAACTTGTCGATGTCGATGATCAGCACGGTCGGCCGGATCTGCGTCTCGGCCTTGGCGCGCCCGATGGCGACCTGCAGGCGGTCCAGCAGAAGCTCACGGTTGGGCAGCCCCGTCAGGCTGTCGTAGACGGCGTCATGCAGCAGCCGTTCCTGCGCCCGCTTGCTGTCGGTGACGTCGCGGATGAGGCCGACGCACTTGAACGAGCGCGGATCCGCCCCCGGAACGCCGGCGGCCTCGAGCTCGAACCAGCGATAGTTGTTGTCGGCCTGCCGCAGGCGGAAGTCGCTGCAGATCTTGCCGTCGCGGCGCTCCTGCACCGTGAACAGGGCAAGCCGGAAGCGCTCGCGATCGGACGGATGCTCGTGACGCAGGAAGTCGTCCGTGCGCACCGAGAGATCGCCGGGCGAAAGCCCCAGCAGCAACTCGACCACGGGACTGACCTTGACCTCGTCGCGACGCGCGTTCCACTCCCACACGGCCGCGCCCGAGGCATCGAGGGCGATCGACCGCGCTTGCAGCTCCGACGGCGCCGCGCCGTAGACGGGCTCTGCGGCACGGAACGCGTACTGCGTGACGGTGAAGCCGATCGAAAGCAGGATCAGCACCAGTCCCGAGACGAGACCGAACACCACCACCTCGCCCGAGAGCTTGCCGGTGAGGATCACGCCGGCGCCGAACAGCCAGACCAGGAACAGGATCCAGGTCGGCACCAGCGACAGCGCACGGTCCTGGCCGCGCAGCGCTAGGAAGGCGATGAGCCCCGTTCCCGTCACGCCGATGAAGACGAACGATAGCCGCGCGAAGGTCGCAGCGAGCCGCGGGTCGATGATCGCCACCGCGATCAGCGAGAACTGCGCCAGCAGCCAGACCGTGATCAGCATCCGGATCAGGCCATGCCACAGCGCGAGCCGCAGGAACACGTGCAGGAACACGACCAGGCTCGCCGCCAGCGCCGACTCCGTCGCCGCGCGGTAGACCGCATTCGCCTCCGGCTTCAGTAGGAAGAGTTTGTGGAAGAAGCCGAAGTCGACGCAGAGATAGGCGAGCGTGCACCACGCCACGAGTGCGGCCGCCGGAAAGACGAGCTTGTGATTGGCCGCGAAGATGGCCGTGAGGAAGATCGCGAGCAGGCCGGTGAGGCCCAGCATGACGCCGTTGAAGAGCTGGCGGTCGGAGACCTTGATTTCGTAGTCGAGCGGCTTCCAGAGATTGAGCCGCGTGAAGCGCTCGGATGACAGCTCGGCAACGTACGTGATGGTCTGGCCGGGCTCGAGCGTGATGCGGAACAGGTCCGCCCGGTCGCTCTTGATGCGTTCCGGCACGAACCCGATGGAGGGCGTCACCGCCTCGATGCGCCTCGCATCGAGGTCGGGCCAGACGACGCCGGACCCGATGACGCTGTAACGGTCTGCGGACAGCCAGCGCTCGACGGGCTTGTCGGTCGAGTTGGTGAGCGCGAACACGATCCAGTTTGGATTGGTGCCCGGCGTCACGGCCTGCACCGTCATGCGTCCGGCAAGGCCGTCGGCGCCTGCCGCGGTCTCGACCTGCAGGCTGTCGCCGCGCGATTCGTAAAGGTCGCCGAGCGTCGTGATCTCGACGCGCCCCTGATCGGTGCCGATTTCGATGGCCCTGAGCGCGAACGCCTCGCTCGGATAAGCAAGGAGCGCGAGGAAGCCCGCCAACACCAGCAACGAGAACCGCAGCGCAAGGAGCGCCGGATGCGTGCAGCGAACCGCGAAGACCGGCGCTCCCCTCACCGCTGAGCCTCCCCGGTCATCCAGTCCTCGGCCAGGATCGCGAACAACAGGTGATCCTGCCACTGGCCGTTGATCTTGAGATAGCGCCGCGCGAGCCCCTCCTCGGTGAAGCCGACGCGCCTCAACACGGCGGCCGAGCGGACGTTGCCGGGTTGGACGGCCGCCTCGACGCGATGCAGGCGCAGCGTTTCGAAGGCGTGCGGCAGCGCGGCACGAACCGCCGCCGTCATGTGACCTCGCCCGACGAACGGCAACCCGAGCCAGTAGCCGAGCATGGCCGATTGCGTCACGCCGCGCCGGATGGTGGAGAGCGTGAGCCCGCCGATGAGCCGGTCTTCCTCCGCCTCGAAAGCGAGGAAGGCATAGCCGAGATCGTCGCGCGCCTCGCGCTGGTAATGCTTGATGCGGCGCCGATAGGCGCTCTTCGTCAGGTCGTCGCGCGGCCACGCCGGCTCCCAGGGCACGAGGTGCGCGCGGCTCTGCGTCCGAAGCTCGGCCCACGCCCCGTAATCGTTGTGTAGCGGCGGACGCAGCCAGACGCCGCGGCCCTGGATCACCGTCCACTCGGATGGGTTTCCGGCTCTCAGGAACGCCATCAGGCTGTCCTCGCCTCCGAGCTGAGCGATGCGCGACCCATGCGCTGCGCTGCCTCCGCTGCGAGCCGCTCCGAGGCTTTGCCCGCTCCGACCACCGCGACCGACGGCGCCTGCGCCAGAAGACGCTGCGCGAAACGGCCGACGTCCTCCACGCTCACCGCATCCACCTTGCGGATCAGTTCGTCGCTGCCGACGATCCGTCCGTGGGCCAGTATATGCCGCGCCATCTGCTCGGCGCGGGCCGAAGATGATTCGAGGCTAATTAGCAGCCCCGCCTTGAGTTGAGCTTTCGCCCGGTGCAGCTCCGCCGCGGACGGCCCGCGTGCCGCCACGTCCTCGAGTTCGCCGCCCGTGACATCGATGAGGCTCGCCATCAGCTCCGCACCCGTCGCCGCATGCACCG
>JAFKKW010000116.1:10625-11501 GCA_017304275.1 Hyphomicrobiales bacterium
AGGAGACCGGTATCGTCGAGGCTCCAGGCGGATGAATAGATCGAATAGCAAAGACCGCGCTTCTCCCGGGCCTCCTGGAACAGGCGGGACGACATTCCGCCGCCGAAGAGCCCCGAGAAAACCTGGGCCGTGAAATACTCGTTGTCGCGATAGGAAGGACTTTCGAACGCAAGCGCGAGATGACTCTGCTCGAACCGCTTGTGATGCCAGCGGACTCCGCCCTGATACTGGGCCCGCTCCTCCCCCACTCTGTCGTCTGGAGTGAGCCCCCCGAATAGGGCTTCAGCGTGGCGAACCAGTGACGTATGCCGGGTTGCCCCCGCCGCAGAAAGCACCATCCGCTGCGGCCGATAGTGCGTCTTGAGGAAAGCCGAGAGATCGGCCGGCGAAAAGCGGCGCACATTGGCCGCCGGGCCGAGGATCGTCCGTCCCAGCGCCTGCCCCGGATAGGCGGCCTCGTTGAGCAGCTCGAAGGCGATGTCCTCGGGGCTGTCCCACGTCGAGGCGATCTCCTGCAGGATCACCTCCCGCTCCCGCTCGAGTTCGTCTGCGGAAAACCTCGAATTGAGCAGAATATCGGCCAGCAACTCCAGCGCGACCCCCTCGTCGCCTTTGAGGACGCGCGCGAAATAGGCCGTCGTCTCGAGCCCGGTGGCCGCATTGAGCTCGCCGCCGACAGCCTCGATCTCCTCGGCGATCGCCTGCGCCGAGCGCGAGCCCGTACCCTTGAACGACATGTGCTCGAGGAAATGCGAGATGCCGTTCTCGGCGGGCGCCTCATGCCGCGAGCCGACGCCGACCCAGATCCCGAGCGACGTCGTCTCGAGATGCGGCATGGTATGCGTGACGATGGTCAGTCCGTTCGAAAGGCGCGAG
>JAFKKW010000117.1 GCA_017304275.1 Hyphomicrobiales bacterium
GCCAGGAACCCGGCGGCAATCCAGAGCAGGAGCGCACCGGCATAGAGGATGCCGGCCCAGAACGGCGTGTCATGGCCGAAGGTCAGCGCCGTGGACTTGAGGCCGAGCATCGCGTCGTCCTCCGCGTCCTGATGCGCATAGATGGTGTCGTAGCCGATGGTCCACAGCACCGAGCCGGCATAGAGCAGCAGCGGCGGCAGCGCGAGCGAGCCCTTGACCGCGGCCCAGCCCATCAGCGCGCCCCAGTTGAACGCCAATCCGAGTACCGCCTGCGGCCAGTACGTGACGCGCTTCATGTAAGGATAGATCGCGACCAGCCCCAGGGAGCCGATGCCGAGCAGGATCGTGAAGGTGTTGAAACTGATCAGCACCAGTAAGCCGATCAGCGATAGCGCGACAACGAACAGCAGCGCCGCCTCCGGAGTAACTTGGCCGGATGGGATCGGACGGCTCGCTGTCCGCGCCACGCGCGCGTCGTACTCTCGGTCGACATAGTCGTTGTACGCGCAGCCCGCCCCGCGCATCACGATCGCCCCGATCGCGAACAGAAGCAGCGTCACCGGGTTCGGATACGGGCGCCCGTTGGAAACCTCGGCCAGCGTCACGGACCACCAGCACGGGAACAGCAGCAGCCACGTCCCGATCGGTCGGTCCACGCGCGCAAGGCGCAGATACGGCCGCCACGCGGCCGGCGCATACTGGTCCACCCAGTTGCCGGCCGGTGCGTCTGAAACGGTCGCCGCGCCGAGCTGAGACTCCTGGTCCGGATTGGCGGCCCGCGCCGTCATGTCTGAGTGATCCTCGTCTGCCATCGTGCGGCCGAAGGTAGCCGCCGTACGTCCAGGGGGCAACTCAGTCGCCGATCTATGTGGTCGCGGCAAGAAGAACGTCTGCGACATCTTCGGAGAAACGCCGGCGGACACCGGCCACGATCAGCACGTCCGGGTCCCCGGGGTCACGCGCCGCTCGGGGTAGTCCGTGCGCGACCAGCGCCTCCGCACACGCGGGCCAATCCCCGCCGCCGACAGGCGTGTTGCACGAGGCCCAGGAGAGCGTGCCGAGCACATTGTCGCCGAACCCGTGCTCCTCCGTCCATTGCGCGCCATGCGCGAGCAGAAAGCGCGTTAGCGCCGCGTCGCCGCGGAAGACGGCATGGTTCAGCGCCGAGGCAGTCCAATCGCCGCCGCGCGTCGCGATCGGCCAGCCCAGCCGCACCATGAGACGCACGGGCTCCTCCGCGCCCTGTGCCGTGAGTTCCGGTAATAGACGCAGGTGCGCCTCCGTAAGCTCTGCGATCAGGCCGGGTCGCTGCGACAAAAGCCGCCGCGCCGTCGCTTCGTCACCGGCGGCGCACGCCGCGACAAACGCGACCTCCTCCGAAAGCCGTTCGCCGCCGCCTGCCCGGCCCAGCAACTCGGCAACCGCCGGCGAGCCGAATTGCAGCGCGAGCGCAAAGGCGCTCTTGCCGTCGGGCGTCCTGGCCAGCGGGTCTGCGCCCGCATCGAGCAGCGCCGCGATATGATCCGGTGACCGCCGCCGCCGGATCGCCCACAGCAGCGGCGTGCCCCAGTCCGACGTCGGTTGGCTCGTCGCGGGCTCGTTGGCATCGCCGCCGTGCGCAAGCAGCAGCCGCAGCGGCTCCGGATCATCCAGATCGAGCGAGCGATAAAGCGCGTTGGTGCCTATCACACGTGCTCCCGCCTCGAGCAGGAGCTTCGTGCAATTCAGGTTCTCCAGCGAATGGTAGAGCGACTCGCCGTCATTGGGATCGGCCCCGCGCGCGAGCAGCAGTCGCGTCAGCACGACATCGTGGGTCTGCCCCGCCGCGCCATAGAGCGCCGACAGCGGAAAGTCCTCGGACGGCGCGCCTGGCGACGCCGCCCAACGGCTCGGAACGCTTTGGTTCGGATCGGCGCCGGCGTCGAGAAGAAATTCTGCGGCTGCGTGCAGCCGCTCGCGAAATGCCGGCAGACGCAACAGGCTCGAATGCGTGACGGCGACGAGCGGCGGCAGCGCCAGCGGGCCGCCCGGCCGATTGACCCAAGCCGGATCACGCTGCGTTTCCCGTCGCAGCACGTTGAGATCGCCGACCGCGCACGCGAAATACGGGTCGTCAGCCGCGAGATCCGGACGCTCGTCGAGAATGCGTGCGGCGACGTTGGGGTGCGCGCGATTGGTTCCGCCCGTGATGTCGCCGGCGTAGATGAGGCCGAGCAGGGAAAGCACAGCCGCATCCCGATTGCCGGCCTGCGCATTGCGCGCCGCGACGAAGCTCGACAGGTCCGCCCACGAGGAAAACCCGTATTCGCGCGCCACGCACGATTGCGCATCCGCGAGCCGAAGCCCGAGCGCGACAATCGCCGCGTCGTCCTTTCCGCGCGCAACGGGCAGCGCGTCGCGAAACCGCGCGAGCGCTTCGGGCGCGCCCGCGCGATAGAGCGCAAGCAGGTCTTTAGCTTGGGTTTTGAGATGGCCGAGATGCGGCCGGGTTGGGAGCCGGGTCACGAAAACCTCCGTGCATGAGAACCGACGACCCGCAACTTCGGCTGCACAAAGGTTCAGTTGTCAGCGTGCAAATGCAAGTGGGCTCAGCCCTTCCCGCGGGTCCGGATGCGGCTTGCACCGCGAGCCGGATGCTAGGCCAGGCCCCAGGCGTGGTCAACGTCCGCCGCCCACCATGACATCGGACGACGCGGTCAGACGACGCCGTTCCCACCGCCACCCTCATCCCGGCGGAGGCCAGTATCCGGATACGATGGAGCTTGATCGCGGCGCGGCTTCGGATATGCAAACGCCATGGCCGTCCACGATGTCACCTCGCAGCGTCTGTTCGTCGAGCCCTCTTTGACCGAGGGCGCGCGCGTGTCCTGCACGCCCGAGCAGGCGAGCTATCTGCGCAGCGTGCTGCGCCTGGGCGACGGTGACGAGATTCTGATTTTCAACGGCCGCGACGGCGAATGGAACGCCCGCCTGATTGCGGAAGGCAAGCGCGGCGCGGCGCTCGAGGTCGTGAGCCGGACCCGCACGCAGACCGGCGGTCCCGACCTCCACTATCTTTTCGCGCCGCTGAAGCGCGCCCGCCTCGACTACATGGTGCAGAAGGCGACCGAGATGGGCGCCTCGCGCCTCATGCCGGTCATCACCCGCCATACGGTTGCCGAGCGCGTCAACATTGAGCGCATGCGCGCCAACGTTATCGAAGCCGCGGAGCAATGCGGCATCCTGCGCGTGCCGGAGGTTGCCGAGCCGCTGAAACTGACGGCCGTGCTCCAGGGCTGGGATGCGGAGCGCACGCTGATCTTTTGCGACGAAGGTGCGGAGCAGGCGAGCCCACTCGCCGCGCTCGCGGTGCTGAAGCCCGGTCCGCTCGCCGTCCTGGTCGGCCCCGAAGGCGGCTTCTCCGCCGACGAGCGCGACTTGATCCGTCGCACGCCGGCCACGATTGCGCTGTCGCTGGGCCCGCGCATCATGCGCGCCGATACGGCGGCGGTGGCGGCCCTCGCCCTCGTCAACGCCGCCCTCGGCGATTGGCGCTAACCTCCCCTCCACACCATGGCCGGGCTTGACCCGGCCATCCAGAGGCCCACGTGTGAGCTATTGGGCAAGTTGCCCTGGACGACCGCCTGTCGATGCGAAGCATCGTTCCGCGATGACAACGGCCATGGTGTGGACGAGAGCGCAGAAGGCTCAAGAGACCAACGATGGGAGACACGCCGTGCTCACGCTCTATCACAACCCGCGATCGCGTTCGACGACCGTGCATTTCATGCTGCACGAGCTTGGCGTTCCGTTCGAGATCGTGCCCATCGATCTCAAGGCGGGCGATCACAAGACGCCGGCGTTCCTCAAGATCAATCCCATGGGCAAGATCCCCGTCCTCAAGGACGGCGAAGCCATCATCACCGAGACGCCGGCCATCCTCACCTATCTCGCCGACAAATACCCGCAGGCCGGCCTCGCCCCGGCGATCGGCGATCCTGATCGCGGCCCCTACCTCCGCTGGCTGTTTTTCTACGGAAGCTGCTTCGAGCCCGCCTGCATCGACCTGGCGATGAAGCGCGAGACGCCGTCCACGATGGCCGGTTGGGGCAAGCCGTCCGACGTTCTGGACACGCTCGCCGCCGCCCTGACGCCCGGGCCCTGGCTGCTCGGGGAGCGCTTCTCGGCCGCAGACGTGATGATGGCCAGCGGCGTCGATTACATGCTGGGCTTCAAGATCCTGCCCCCGCGGCAGGAATTCGTGGACTACGCGGCCCGCATCAACGCCCGTCCCGCTCGCCAGGCCGCCAAGGCCGCCGACGCAGCCAAGCAGGCTTAATCGTCTGTCTGCCCTCACTTGTCATCCTAGGCCTCGTGCCTAGGATCCATCTCTCTCGTTGGACACGGCGAGCAAATGAACCTCTACTTTTCCGCACGTTGAGGCTTGGATCCTCGGGACAAGCCTGAGGATGACATTGGGGATCAGGGTTAGCCGCCAGGAACCCCAGCCTTTGCGTCGGGGCCGCGGGGTTGCTAGAACGCCCCGGCAAATCAACGAACATCGAAAGCGGACGAAATGGCAAAGGGTGAGGGCGCGAAGGACAAGGCGGCCGAAGGGCGCGACTGGAGCGAGACCCTGTTCCTGCCGCAGACGGACTTTCCGATGCGCGCCGGCCTTCCCGACCTCGAGCCCAGGATTCTCACCCGCTGGCAGGAGCGCGACCTTTACAAGGAACTGCGCGAGACCTCCAAAGGCCGCCCCAAGTTCGTCCTCCACGACGGCCCGCCGTACGCCAACGGCCACATCCACATCGGGCACGCGCTGAACAAGATCCTGAAGGACCTGGTGGTGAAGAGCCAGCAGATGCTGGGCTTCGACTCCAACTACGTGCCGGGCTGGGACTGCCACGGCCTCCCCATCGAGTGGAAGATCGAGGAGCAGTATCGCGCCAAGGGCCGCGAGAAACCGAACTTCTCCGATCCTGCCGCCATCAACGCCTTCCGCGACGAGTGCCGCAAGTTCGCTGAGAAGTGGGTCGACGTGCAGCGCGAGGAGTTCAAGCGCCTCGGCATCATCGGCGACTGGGATCATCCCTATCTGACGATGAGCTATCCGGCCGAAGCCACCATCGCGCGCGAGCTGATGAAGTTCGCCGCCAACGGGCTGCTCTATCGCGGCTCGAAGCCTGTCATGTGGTCGGTCGTCGAAAAGACCGCGCTGGCGGAAGCCGAGGTCGAGTACCAGGACTACCAGAGCGACGCGGTGTGGGTGAAGTTTCCTGTAAAGGCCGGCAATTCGCCGGAGGGCGCGAGCGTCGTCATCTGGACTACGACGCCATGGACGCTGCCCGGCAATCGCGCGATCAGTTTCTCGTCGAAAATCGACTACGGTCTCTACGAGGTCACCGCCGCGCCCGAAGGAAACTGGGCGAAGGTGGGCGACAAGTACATCCTCGCAGACAAGCTCGCGGCAGACGTCATGAAGTCCGCGAAGGTTGAAGCCTTCGAACGCCGCAGCGCCGTTGCCGCCGATGATCTCAAGGGAATGCTCGCGGGACATCCTCTCGCCGCCCTCGGCTACGACTTCGACGTCCCTCTCCTCAATGGCGATCACGTCACCGACGACACCGGCACCGGCTTCGTGCATACTGCGCCCGGCCACGGCGCCGACGACTACAACATCTGGATCGCCAACCAGAAGGCGCTGCGCGATCGCGGCATCGATACCACGATCCCCTTCACCGTCGACGCCGATGGCGTGCTGACCAAGGAAGCCCCCGGCTTCACCGGCAAGCGCGTCTTGAAGGAGAACGGCGACAAGGGCGACGCCAACGACGCCGTCATCAAGGCACTGGCCGAAGCCGGCAATATCATCGCGCGCGGCCGCCTCAAGCATCAGTACCCGCACTCCTGGCGTTCGAAGAAGCCCGTCATCTTCCGCAACACGCCCCAATGGTTCATCGCCATGGACAAGGGCTTCGCGGGTGACGACAACCGCACGCTGCGCGAGGTCGCGCTCGCCGAGATCAAGACCATCGAGTGGGTGCCCGAAGCCGGCGAGAACCGCATCACCGGCATGATCGCCAATCGTCCCGATTGGGTCGTCTCGCGCCAGCGCGCCTGGGGCGTGCCGATCACGGTGTTCGTTGCGAAGCGCGACCACGACAGCTTCAAGGAAGGCGACATCCTGCGCGACGAGGCCGTCAACGCCGCCATCGCCGATGCCTTCGAGACGGAAGGCGCGGACGCCTGGTTCGCCGAAGGCGCCGCCGCGCGCTT
>JAFKKW010000118.1:0-4144 GCA_017304275.1 Hyphomicrobiales bacterium
ACAACACGAGCGGTGTGCTTGCGGCAATCCTGCGCGAGCTCGGCGCGTTAAGTGGGCCTCGTCAATGACGACTGGCGGGTCCCAGATCCCTACCCCCACCCCGAACCCCTCCCCGCAAGGGGGAGAGGGACGGATGGCGGCTTGTCGAAGGTGCTGCACATGAAATTCACGCTTAGCTGGCTCAAGGATCATCTCAAGACCCGCGCGTCGGTCGGGGAGATCGCGACGAAGCTCTCGGCCATCGGGCTCGAGGTGGAGCGCGTCGAGGATCCGGCCGAGACGCTCGGCGCGTTCCGCGTGGCGCGGATCGTGGACGCCAAGCGGCATCCGAACGCCGACAAGCTGCAGATCGTGATGGTCGAGGTCGAGAAGGGACAGCCTCCGCTCGATGTGGTGTGCGGGGCGCCGAACGCGCGCACGGGCCTCGTCGGCGTGTTCGCGCCGCTCGGCACCTACATTCCAGGCTCGAAGATCACGCTCGAGAAGAAGCCGGTGCGCGGCGTCGTGTCGAACGGCATGATGTGCTCGGCAGCGGAGCTCGAACTTTCGGAGGACAGCGAGGGCATCATCGAGCTGCCGGCCGAGATGGCGGAGCAGGTGGGCGTGCCGTATATCGATGCCGCCGGTCTCAACGATCCCGTGTTCGAGGTGAAGCTGACGCCGAACCGGCCTGACTGCACGGGCGTGCGCGGCATCGCGCGCGATCTGGCGGCGGCGGGGCTCGGCACGCTGAAGCCCGAGAAGGCGATCGCGGGCGTCGAGGGCGGGTTCGACAATCCGATCGCGATCAAGCTCGATTTCGTGAAGGGTACGGAGGACGCCTGCCCCGTGTTCGCAGGGCGGCTGGTCAAGGGCGTCACCAACGGGCCATCGCCGGAGTGGCTGCAGCAGCGGCTGAAGGCGGTCGGGCTCCGGCCGATCAACGCGCTGGTCGACGTCACCAACTACATCAGCCAGGATCGCGGCCGGCCGCTGCATGTCTATGACGCCGACAAGCTCAAGGGCGCGGTCGTGGCGCGGCTCGGCAAGGCGGGCGAAGCCTTCCTCGGGCTCGACGGGCGCGAGCATGCGGTCGACGAAACCATGTGCGTGATCGCCGACGAAAGCGGGCCGCTGGGGCTCGGCGGCATCATCGGCGGCGAGACGTCGGGGTCGACGGACGCGACCACGACCGTGCTCATCGAAAGCGCCTACTTCGATCCCGTGCGCACGGCGGCGACAGGACGCAAGGCGGGGCTGGTCACGGATGCGCGCTATCGTTTCGAGCGTGGCGTCGATCCGGAGAGCGTGCTGCCGGGACTCGATCTGGCGACGCAGATGATCCTCAAGCTGTGCGGCGGAAAGCCGTCGAAGGCGACCGTCGCCGGGGCCGTTCCCGATACGCGGCGCGCCATCGTGTTCGACCTCGGACGCGTCGAGAAGCTGTCGGGGCTGTCGTTGCCGACGGATGAGATCACGACGATTCTCGAGACGCTCGGGTGCGTGCTGGTCGGCGAGGGCTCGGTGCGGGAGGTCACGCCGCCGTCGTGGCGGCCGGACATCCACGGTGCGGCCGATCTGGTCGAGGAAGTCGTGCGGATCGCGGGTATCGATCGCATTCCGGCGACGGCGCTGCCGCGCACGAGCGGCGTGTCGAAGCCGGTGCTGACCGACACGCAGAAGCGCGCGCGCCGGGCGCGGCGCGTGCTGGCGGCTCGCGGGCTGGTCGAAGCCGTCACTTGGTCGTTCCTGCCGAAGCCGCAGGCGGAGCTGTTCGGCGCCGGCGCCGCGCTGGTCGAGCTGGCAAACCCGATCTCGGTGGAGCTGGCCGTCATGCGGCCCGGGCTGCTGCCGGGATTGATCACCGCCGTCGCGCGCAACCGCAATCGCGGGTTTGCGGACGTGGCGCTGTTCGAACTCGGACAGGCCTATCGCGGCGATGCGCCGAAGGACCAGTATCTCTCGGCGGCGGGCGTGCGCGCCGGGACTGCCGGTGTCGCGGGCGGCGGCCGCCACTGGGACGGAAAGGCGCAGGACGTTTCCGTATTCGATGCCAAGGCGGATGCGGTGGCCGTGCTGGCCGCGCTCGGCATCGATGCCGCGAAGGCGCAGACCACGCGCGATGCGCCGGACTGGTATCATCCGGGGCGCTCGGGCACGTTGCGGCTCGGGCCGAAGACGGTGCTTGCCCATTTCGGCGAGATCAATCCGCGGACGCTCAACGCGCTCGACGTGGCCGCTCCCGTGGTCGGGTTCGAGGTGTTCCTGGACGCCCTGCCGCCGGAGAAGCGGAAGTCGCGCGCCAAATCGCCGCTGGCGCAGTCGGATCTTCTTCCGGTCACGCGGGATTTTGCTTTCGTGCTCGATCAGGCCGTCAATGCCGGCGACGTCATCAAGGCGGCGCTGGGCGCTGACAAGGCCCTGATCTCGTCGGTGTCGGTCTTCGACGTGTTCGAGGGCGGGGCGCTGGCGGCCGAGGGCAAGAAGTCGGTCGCGATCGAGGTTACACTGCAGCCCGGCTCGGAGACGCTCACGGACAAGGATATCGAGGCGATCTCGCAGAAGGTGATCGCCGACGTGAAGAAAGCGACGGGCGGCGAGATCCGGAGCTGAGGATTGACCGGCTCGCGTGTGGCCCCTGGGTCCCGGCTCTGCGCGGCGCCGCTATCGCGCCGCCGCTTGGCCGGGATGACACGGGGGCCGCATCGCGCTCTCCTCTGTCATCCCGGGCGGCGCGTCGCGCTGACCCGGGACCCAGGGCCGCTTGCTCCATGTCCAGGTGCGCCGGCGTCGATGGTCTGTCGCCCGTAAGGGATTCCTGATATGAGACAGCGCCAATCACGTGCGGGAGATGCGAGATGGGTGCGGACATTACGACACTAACGGAAGGCGCGGAGCCTCTGATCCTACCCAAGCCCGACCTACACCACGTCGTGGTGGTCGGCGGGGGTGCCGGCGGGCTCGAGCTCGCGACGCGGCTCGGCGACAAGCTCGGGCGCGACACCTGGTTCCGGAAGCGCCGGGCGGCGATCACGCTCGTCGACCGGTCCCGCACCCACATCTGGAAGCCGCTCTTGCACGAGATTGCCGCCGGCAGCATGGAGGTCGACCGCCACGAGGTCGAATATCAGGCCCACGCGCACTGGCACGGCGTCAAGTTCCGCTATGGAGAGATGATCGGCCTCGACCGCGCCAAGCAGCTCGTGCATCTGGCGCGCACGGTCGACGAGGACGGGCGCGAGATCACGCCGGACCGCTGGGTGCCCTACGACACGCTGGTCATCGCCGTCGGCAGCGTGTCGAACGATTTCGGCGTGCCCGGCGTCAAGGACCATGCGCTGATGCTGGATACGCCGGAGCAGGCCGAGCGCTTCAACCGCCGGCTGCTCAACGCGTGCGTGCGTGCCAATACGCAGTCCGGCCCGATCCGACCCGAGCAGCTACACGTTGCGATCATCGGCGCCGGCGCGACCGGGACCGAGCTTTCCGCCGAGCTGCACGGGACCGCGCGTGGCGTCGTCGCGTTCGGTCTCGACAAGATCGATCCCGAGAAGGACATCAAGATCACGCTGATCGAAGCCGCGGATCGCATCGTTCCGGCGCTGCCGCCCCGCATCTCGGAGGCGACCACCGAGATCCTGCGCAAGCTCAACGTGGATGTGCGCACGAGCGCGCGCGTGACGGAAGTCACGGCGGGCGGCGTCAAGCTTGCCAACGGCGATTTCATTCCATCGGAGCTCGTCGTCTGGGCGGCGGGCGTCAAGGGACCGGACGTGCTGGCAAACCTCGACGGGCTCGAGGTCAGCAAGTCGATCCAGCTCGTCGTCAAGCCGACACTCGAGACGACGCGCGATGCCAACGTTTTTGCCATGGGCGATTGCGCCTATCTGGTGCCCCCGGGCGAGGTCTATGCCATTCCGCCGCGCGCCCAGGCTGCGCACCAGGAAGCCTCGCATCTCGTGAAGCAGATCTGCTTGCGGCTCCAGGGCAAGCCGCTGAAGCCGTTCAAGTACCGTGACTTCGGCTCGCTGGTTTCCTTGGGTCACTATTCGACGGTCGGCAGCCTGATGGGCTTCGTGACCGGGCGCAAGATGCTCATCGAGGGGTTCGCCGCCAAGCTCATGTACCGTTCGCTCTACAAGATGCACGAGACGGCGATCCACGG
>JAFKKW010000118.1:4151-10391 GCA_017304275.1 Hyphomicrobiales bacterium
GCACGGAGCCGCACGTCAAGTTGCATTGAGGGTCGTCGGAAGGTCGGCGGCAGCAGGCAGTAGGCAGCCGTCGGTTGGGCGGGCGGCGCTTGGGGCGGCCCGCGAAATGCTTCGAATTTTAGGAAACCGTTAAACTCGGGATTGATGCGGATTTGATAGCGTTCCTTCGTGGGGCCTTCGGAAGGCCCGGAGGAGGACGCACGTCATGTGCTCGCTCAGTGCCATCCTGATGTTCGTGCTGGCGCATATCGTGGCCTGGTCGGCGCTCGGTGGCGGATGGCGCGGCGCGGGCCGGGCGCCCTTCGCGGTGTTCTTCCCGGCGTTGGCGCTCTTGACGCTCAATGCCGTCTGGACCGACTCCTATGCCGATCTGGGTTTGAAAATCGGCACGCTAACGAGTTGGGAGATGCTCTACTTCTTCCTCTACGTTTGCCTTCGGATCGCGCTCCGGCCGGGAGTTCGTCAGGCCTTGCCGCGCAGATAGCCGATATGGCCGTGCGAGATCTCACGCAGGCGTTCGAGGTGAGACAGCAATTCGTCGGGATGCAGAGGAAGGCCCGTCATCCTGACGTGGTCCTCGTCAAGCGCGGCCAGGGCCGGCATCACCTCCTCGGCCGACTTGTGAAGCATGACGACGGTGGCGACGCACGAGCGCTTCATGTTGCGCGGCACCTTGGGGACAACGCTCGCCAGGAGGTTCTTGGCGGTCTCTGAGAGATAGCTCGAAAGGCGTCCGAAGACCGAGATGAGCTTGATGACGAACGTCTCGCGGAAGCGATAGCCGCGCGTTTCCATCCACTCGAAGAACTTGGTCATGATCATGTCCTGACGGCGCAGGAGCGGCGTCAGGCGGTAGTCCTGCCATTCGGCGACGAGATCGAAGCGCGGATCGAGGTCGATGTCGCCGGGCGCGAAGGATTCCTTCGCCTTGACGCCGATGGCGCTCAGGAATGCCTTGTTGTGGCGATGGTCGAACCGCGTCTTGAACGCGGGGAGCTGGACCTTGCCGCCGCTGGCGTCGGCGTAGGCCTGCGAGACGAGCTTGGCGCAGAAGAGCTTGCGCCTGCCATTCAAGCGCATCGAGAAGTCGTAGGGGATGTGCGAGCCAAATCCCGTCTGGCTCGCGCGCACGCGATCGTAGGCAAGCTCCGCGGCTTTTGCCGCCAGGGCCGCGTCATTGCAGCGGTAGAGTACGGCGCGGCCCAGCCCGTGATCGAGCACATGCTCGAGGGTATTGATCACGGCGCCGTCCTCGATCAGCGCCTCGACGATCCAGTGCTTGCCTTCGCGATCGATGTAGACGATGGCGATGTGGCTGAACTGGGTGTCGACGTCGCCGATGCGGGCGATGGCGGCGCTGTTGTGGGCGCTGCCGCGCATGAGGATCAGATCGCCGGATCGGAACGGGATGTCGTGTCCGCTGTCGTAGGCGGGGCTGACGAGCGTGTTCCAGCCGGTACCGGTGAACCCGCGCTTGCTCTTCTCGCCGTCCGCAAGGCGGGCGTTGCCGTTTGCAACCTCGCCCAGCATGTCGGAGACGTAGCGGGCAATGCGGAAGACGTCGCGAAGGGCGATCTCGGCGGGGCGGAGCAGAATGCCCTTCTCCTGCCAGCCGGCAATGCGGTCACGCAGGCCGATGCGGATGGCGAACAACTCGCGCATGAGGTCGGGGGCGGTCCTCTCGACGGCCGCGCGGTCGATGTGGACGGGATCGATGTCGTGGAGCAGGTGATAGATCGAACGCATCCCCGCCTCCAGATCGAGGTGGGACTCGAATGTCCGCGTGGCGATATTGCGGATCGCTGCGAGCCGATCCGACGGGCTCAAAACCTCCAATCGTGACACGCGACCCACTCCCTGAAATGCGCTCCGGCCGAGCCTTTGGCCTCCCATTACACGGACGGCATCCGAGCGTGACGGGCTCGGTTGCCGATTGATAGGGGCCGCTTCCGGGAATGGTAAAGGCTCAAGGCGTTCAGGTGTGTGACCAATAGAGCGCGCTTGCCGCCGATTCTTCAAAGTCGGCAGGCGGCGTCGCGTCCGTTGGTCGGATGGTACTTCTATCCGCGGCGGAGCGCGGCCAGAAGCTCGGGCGTCGGATAGGAGTCGGCGGGCAGCTTGTACTTCAACTGCATCTCCTTGACGGCCTGGCGGCTTTTGGCGCCGATCAGGCCATCGACCTCGCCGACGTCATAACCGCGGGCGATGAGCTGGCGCTGCAGCTCCTTGGCTTCGTCGATGCTCAGCATCGGAATGCCGTCGCGGCCGCGGCGCATGGGCGGCGCGCCGTTGATGCGCGTTGCAAGGTAAGCGGCGGTGGTGGCGTAGTTCAAAGACTGGTTCCACTGCAGATAGACGTCGAAGTTCGGCAGCGCGAGAAATGCAGGTCCGAAGCGTCCCATCGGCAGCAGGAGAGAAGCCGGCATGGCGTCGGCTTCGAGCGGATTGCCGTTGGCCTGGGTCACGCCCCAGGCGGCCCATTGCGAGCGCGGATGCTTGATCGCAAGGTCGGACTGGTCCCACGGCAACTCGGCCGGCACGCGCACCTCCTGCAGCCAGGGCTCATTCGGGGGCCAGCCGAGGTGGGCCATGTAGTTCGCCGTGGTGCCGATGATGTCGGTGGCGCTCGTGAACAGGTTGGGGCGGCCGTCGCCGTCATAGTCGATGGCATGCTCGAGATAACGCGTCGGCAGGAACTGGGTCTGGCCGATCTCGCCGGCCCAGGAGCCGATCATGGTGTCGGGGGTCATGTCGCCGCGATCGATGATCTGAAGCGCGGCTTTGAGCTCGTCGCGGAACATCGGCCCGCGGCGGCAGTCGTAAGCCAGCGTCACGAGCGAGCGCATGATGGCGAGCTTGCCCATGCCGGCGCCGAAGTCGCTTTCGAGGGCCCAGAAGCCGGTGATGACGCCGGGGTCGACGCCGAACTGCTTGACGGCGCGGTCGAACGCGGCCCGGTTCTTCTCGATCTGCGCGCGTCCGTTAGTGACGCGGTTCGGGGTCGCGAGCTTGGCGGAGAAATCGAGGAAGCTCTGAGCGAAGAAGCCCTGGCGGCGGTCGCGCGCGATGACGCTTTGATCCGGCGTCATGCCGTCGAGAGCGCGCGAGATGGTGCGCTGACTGATGCCTTCGGCTGCCGCTTCCTTGCGGAAGTCACGCATCCAGGAGTCGAACGACCACGTCGTCTTACAATTGCGGGGGGCTGCCGGGGGTGGCATGCCTTTGGTCGAGACGCGTCCGCCCGGCGCTTGTGGCGCCGGGGCCGCGGGAGTTTCGGCGGCGACAGGGGTAGCGACCACGCCCGGCGTGACAGGAGCAGCCGGCGCGGCCGTGGTGGCGGGTGCGCCCTCCTCGACCGGTACGGCGGCGGGCGCGGGCGACTTTTTCCTGGTGGGCTTCGGCTTGTCCTGGACGGGGCCGAATTCAATGCCCTGTGCCGGAGCTGGTCTGCCGTTGACAGCGGCGAACAGGGCCACAACGGCCGCGGCGGCAATCAGGGGTGGTGCGAAGCGCATTCCGTCCATCCAGGTCTCGATTTGCGCCGCCACTCATGCCGAGCCATATGGCGGCGTCAAGACTTGGACGTGCCGCGGATCGCGTTGATTTCCGGCCCTTACCGGTCGCTACCGGCGTAGTTTCAATTAGTTTAGAATATTTCCAGAGTAGCGCGAGCCGAGCTTGGACACAACGCGGTCGATGGCCGCTTCGAACGCTCTTTTGCACCGCATGGCGAGGTGATAAGCACGCGCGCATGACCGACACCTCTCTGATCCGCAACTTCTCCATCATCGCGCACATCGACCACGGCAAGTCCACGCTATCGGACCGGCTGATCCAGATCTGCGGCAACGTCTCCAACCGCGAGATGAAGGAGCAAATCCTCGACTCGATGGACATCGAGCGGGAGCGGGGCATCACCATCAAGGCGCAGACCGTGCGCCTCGATTACAAATACAAGGACGGCAAGATCTATCAGCTCAACCTGATGGATACGCCGGGCCATGTGGACTTCGCCTACGAGGTGTCGCGGTCGCTGGCGGCGTGCGAAGGCGCGATCCTGGTCGTGGACGCGAGCCAGGGCGTGGAGGCGCAGACGCTCGCCAACGTCTACCAGGCACTCGACAACAACCTTGAGATTCTGCCGGTCCTGAACAAGGTCGACCTGCCGTCGGCCGACGAAGACCGCGTGAAGCAGCAGATCGAGGACGTGATCGGCATCGACGCATCGGAAGCGATCGGCGTGTCGGCGAAGACAGGGCTCAATGTCGAAGCCGTGCTGGCGGCGATCGTCGAGCGGCTGCCGCCGCCGAAGGGCGATGCCGACAAGCCGCTGAAGGCCATGCTCGTCGATAGCTGGTACGACGCCTATCTCGGGGTCGTGGTTCTGGTCCGCATCATCGACGGCCGGCTTACGCGCGGACAGAAGGTCAAGATGATGGCGACCGGCGGCAGCTATCAGATCGAGCGGATCGGCATCTTCCGGCCGAAGCAGGAAATGCTCACCGAGCTGGGGCCGGGCGAGGTCGGCTTCTTTACGGCGGCGATCAAGGAAGTGGCCGACACCCGCGTCGGCGATACCGTCACGGACGAAAAGAACCCGACGCCGGAGCCGCTACCCGGCTTCAAGCCGGCGCAGCCGGTGGTGTTCTGCGGTCTCTTTCCCGTCGATGCGGCCGATTTCGAGGACCTGCGCGACGCCATGGGGCGGTTGCGTCTCAACGACGCGAGCTTCTCGTTCGAGACGGAAAGCTCGGCGGCGCTGGGCTTCGGCTTCCGTTGCGGTTTTCTCGGTCTTCTGCATCTCGAGATCATCACGGAGCGGCTCGAGCGCGAGTTCAATCTCGATCTGATCACGACGGCGCCGTCGGTCATCTATCATCTGCACATGACCGACGGGTCGATGATCGAGCTGCACAACCCGGCCGACATGCCGGATCAGGTGCGCATCGACCACATCGAGGAGCCGTGGATCGAAGCGACAATTCTGGTGCCAGACGAGTATCTCGGCGCGGTGCTCAAGCTTTGCCAGGATCGCCGGGGTCGCCAGAAGCAGCTCACCTACGTCGGCACGCGCGCCATGCTGATCTACGAGTTGCCGCTCAACGAGGTGGTGTTCGACTTCTACGACCGGCTGAAGTCGGTCTCACGCGGCTATGCTTCGTTCGACTATCACATCAAGGGGTACGAGGAGAACGAGCTCGTCAAGCTTTCGATCCTAGTCAACGACGAGCCGGTGGATGCGCTTTCGATGATCGTGCACCGGACGCGGGCCGAGAGCCGGGGCCGCGCAATGTGCGAGAAGCTCAAGGAGCTGATACGCCCGCACCTGTTCAAAATTCCGATCCAGGCGGCAATCGGTGGCAAGGTTATCGCGCGCGAGACCATCAGCGCCATGCGCAAGGACGTGATCGCCAAGTGCTATGGCGGCGACATCACGCGCAAGCGGAAGCTGCTCGACAAGCAGAAGGCCGGCAAAAAGAAGATGCGCGAATTCGGCAAGGTCGAGATCCCGCAGGAAGCGTTCATTGCCGCGCTCAAGATGGACGAGAACTGATCGCGTCGCCGGGCAGGGACATTTTTCCCTGAACGATCGTACAGGGTCGCGCAATCGGAAGTTTCGGCTAAGGTGATGCCGGTTTTGAACTCGCGCCGGCTGTCCCTCCGATGTCCCAGGACGAAGAAATCGCCGTGTTTCGCCGGGCGGTCCGCTGCTGGAGCGAGGAGGACTTGGAGGGCGCGGTTGCGCTCCTGGACGACGGCATCGTCCATACCGTCAATGTCGATGCGCTTCAGATCCCGTGGGTGTCGAGTGCCGAGGGAAAGGTCAACGTCTCGGCGAGGCTGAAACTCATCGCCGACACGTTCGTCGTCAATGCTTTCGTCATCGAGGCGCTCGCCTATGACGACGGGGAAATCCGGGCGACGGTGCTCGGCTATCATATGCACCGGAAAACGCGCGAACGCCTGGACGTGCGTGTGAGGTTTCGCGTGCGCGTGCGCGACGGTTTCATCGTCCGCATCGACGAGTTTCTCGACGCCGCCTATATCGAAGCGTTCCAGCGCTTCGTGACCTACCTCGAGCAGTCGGCGCAGGACGCCGGTCTGGTTCGGCCGTAAGCGCCCAGGCCTCCCGTCCGGTACCGACCAATCGAGAGACACTCGGGGCCGCTAGAGTGTTTCCGACTTAGCCGGAATCGGCTCCTCCCCCTCACCCGCCTTCCTCGCGATGCTCGGAAGTCG
>JAFKKW010000119.1 GCA_017304275.1 Hyphomicrobiales bacterium
GCGATCTCGACCGCGCCGCCAAGCGTATCCTTGGCCGCCTCGATCGAGTGCTCCGGAACCCCCGCCAGCGGTTCCGCCGCCATGGCGCCGCGGTAAAGCGCGGTCGCGAGGCTGCCGAGCACGGCGATGCCGAGCGCGCCACCGAATTCGAAACTTGCTTCGGAGATCCCCGACGCTTCCCCGGCACGTTCCGGCGGCGCCGTCGCCATGACGATGTCGGTGGTGATCGCCCCGGTCGGCGCCATCCCCAGGCAAAAGATCATCATGCCGGCGAACAGAAGCCAGGGATTGTTCGTTCCGTTGAGCTGCGTGAGCAGAAGGAAACCGACGGCCGAGATCACGAAACCTACCGAGATCACGACATACGGCTCGAATTGGCGCACCAGAAACGGTGCGGTAACCGATCCGAGCGCGAAGGCGAGCCCGGACGGCGCCATCCAGATCCCGGCTTCGAGCGGCCCCATGCCGAGCACGAGTTGCAGATATTGCGCAATGAAGAGAAACGCGCCGAACACCACGAACAACGCCACGATGTTGGTCGCCAGCGCCGCCGAGAACCCAGGCATACGAAAGAGCCCGACATCGATCAGCGGATCGGCCAGCTCCGACTGTCGTTGAACGAAATACGCGCCGATCAGCAGCCCCGCACCGATGGCGAACAGCGGCAGCGGCGCCAAGCCCGATTCCGCGATACGCTTGATGCCGTAGATGATCGCCAGCACCGCCGCCATCGACTGCACCGCGCTCAGGATGTCGATGCGTCCCGCGTTGGGATCGCGGAACTCGCGCAGCAGGTAGGGTCCGAGACCGAGCAGCAGCAGCATGATCGGCACGTTGATCAGGAACACCGCCCCCCACCAGAAATGCGCCAGGATCACGCCGCCGACGACGGGGCCGACCGCGGCCCCGGCCGAGAAGCAGGCCAGCCACACGCCGATCGCAAAGGCGCGCTCGCGATCGTTGTGGAACATGTTGCGGATCAGCGAGAGCGTCGACGGCGCCAGCGTCGCCGCTGCCAATCCTTGCACGGCGCGCGCGACGATCAGCATCTCGGAGCTGGTCGAGAAGGCGGCAATCGCCGATGTCACACCGAATACCGCAGCCCCGATCAGCAGGATCTTGCGCCGCCCGATGCGGTCTCAAAGCGTGCCCATCGTGATCAGCGCGCCGGCCACCATGAAGCCGTAGATGTCGACGATCCACAAAAGCTGCGAGGAGCTCGGCTTGAGAGCGGCCGTGATCTGCGGCACGGCCAGATGCAGGACCGTGAGATCCATCGAGTAGAGCACGCATGGCAAAGCCAGCACGGCCAGGCCGATCCAGTCGCGCGCCTCTGCCCTGTCGCTTTGGAGCACGGTCTCGTCTGCCATCGGGAAAGAAATCTCCAGGGGTCGCAAGCACCTCCGCCAGGAGGAGCAAGGCGTCTTACCGTTGCCCGCAGCGAAAGTCACGGAAAGACATATCCAACGGAAATATCATGTGAATTTACGCCTGCGTGCGGGATCAGCGGTACACGTAGGTGATCACGAAGGTGCGGTCCACGACCGTCGCGTTGTAGGGCGGCAGCGGGAAGTAGGTCTGCTTGGCCGCGAATACGACGCTCTGATCGAGGCTGGTGCCGGAGGGCCCAAGCATCTCGACCCGCTCGAGATCTCCATTCATCGAAAGGATCAGCCGAACCGTGACGCGCCCGAAGATGCCGCGCGGCGGCGGCATCGTCTGCCGGAGCGCACGGACGACGGCGCGGCCGAACTCGTCGTTCTCGCCTGAGCGCGTGATTCCCGGCGGACGCGACGCGGCAGCGGACCGCCCCGGTGGCGCATTCATGAGGTCGCGCGGCGTTGGCGTGGGATCGAGGCGCGCCTGCTGCTGCGCCTTTTTCTTCGCGGGCTCCTTCTTCTCCACCGGCTTCGCAGTCTCCTGCGGCACCGGCTTTGCCTCTTGTGTCTTTTGAGGCTCTTGCTTGGCCTCCTCGCTCGGCAGCGGCGTCGTGGCCAGATCCTGGAGCGCGGTGTCGAAATCCGGCAGCGTCGCCTTCTGCTCGGACTTTGGCTCGGCGGTCTCCTGAGGCGGCGGCTCTTTGGGAGCGGGCTCCACGGCCTTAGGCTGAGGCTCAGGCTTCTGAGGTTGAGGCTCGGGCTGCGGCGTCTCCGGCTGCGGCACGGCGGCAGGCGGCGGCGCCGGCGCGCCGGCCGGCGGCAGCGCGACCGCCTCGCGGCTCCTGAGGTCGGCCTCCGTCACCAGGTCGACCGAGATCGCATCCGACAAGCCGGACCGGTCGCCGATGGTCCGCGGCACGCTGCGCCCGATCTCGATGAAAACCGACGCGTGAATGAGAAAGGCGATGATCAAGGCCAGCCGGAACGCGCGCTGGCTTTTGTCCAGCGGCGGAACCAATCGATCGCTGAGCGCGATGCTATCGTCGGCCGTTTCGGTTTCCATGCCGCTTGTCTGGGTGACCACGGAGCAAACGCTTCTTTACCACACCGCCCGGGCGGCGCGCACCGGACCGACCGCCACGGCAGGTTGTCGCCCCTCGGGCAGCCGATCTATGCTGTGGACACCGGAGCTAATCGCACGCAGGAGCACATGAGCCAGCGCGGAACCATCAGAGCCGGCATCGGCGGCTGGACCTTTGAGCCCTGGCGCGGCGTGTTCTATCCGGACAAGCTCCCGCATGCCAGGGAGCTTCACTTTGCCAGCCGTGCCCTGACCTCGATCGAGATCAACGGCACCTTCTATCGCTCCCAGACGCCCGCCACGTACGCCAAATGGGCGCGCGAGGTTCCAGACCATTTCGTATTCGCGCTCAAAGGACCGCGCTTCGCGACCAATCGGCGCGTCCTGGCCGAAGCCGGCGACTCGATCAAACGCTTTCTCGACTCCGGCCCGACCATGCTGGGCGATCGCCTCGGCCCCCTGCTCTGGCAGTTCCCGCCGACCAAGAAGTTCGACGCCGCCGACTTCGGCGCCTTCCTCGAATTGCTGCCGCCAACCTTCGACGGGCACAAGTTGCGCCACACCGTCGAGGTGCGGCATGCCTCGTTCAAGACACCGGAGTTCATCGCGCTGGTCCGCCGTTTCGGCGTCCCCGTGGTCTATGCCGACCATCCCACCTATCCCGCGATCGCGGATCCCGCCGGCGACTTCGTCTACGCACGTCTGCAGAAGGGAGAGGACGATAACGCGACCTGCTATCCCGCGAAGGACATTCCTGGCTGGGCCGCGGCAGCCGAGACCTGGGCCGCCGGCGGCACGCCGAAACGCGTAGCCGGCGACTGTGTGACAGCGGTACCCAAGGACGCCGGGCACCCGCGCGATGTCTTCGTCTATTTCATCCACGGCGGCAAAGTGCGAGCGCCCGCCGGTGCGCAAGCGCTCATCGCCGCACTCGGCGACAAGGCCCCGCAGCCGGAGACCGCCGAACCGGCGCCACCCGAGCCAAAGCCCGCAAGCAAGCGCACCAGGAAAACCTGAGCGCCAGGCAGGGAGCGCTTGTCAGTTCGCAACCGGGTCGGGCTGGCTTTGTCCGAGCTTGGATTCCGTCACCGCCTTGAGGTTGGCAAGTCCCTTCTCGAGCGGCTCCCCGATCATCTTCTGCGCGTTCATGACCAGGCAGATCGCCTTCTCGATGAATCCCCGCTCGCCGAAGATCGCCCAGGTGACGATCGTGCGCGCCCCGTCCGGCTTGAACGTGAATTCGCTCGAATTGGTGCCGGCAAACGGCTTGACGAAATCCACCCGGATCAGGATTCGGTCGTCGGGCTTGCTCTCCGTCAGCGTCATCTTGCCTTCGCCGACCTGTTCGTTTCCGGACCAGTTGACCACCGCGCCCTCACCGGACGCCGGTCCCTCGAACGTCGTTTTCGCGTTCGGGTCGAGCTTGACCCACGGCGACCACGCCTCCCAGTTGTGGAAGTCGTTGACCTCCGCGAACACGGCCGCCGGCGGCGCGACGATGATCGCGCTACGCTCGATGCGATAAGTCGACGGCTGCATGGCCACATAAGCTGCAAACAAAACGACGACCGCGACAATCGCAAGCAGAACCCGTTTCAGCATGATCACTCCCAATGCTCTGGCCGAAGGCGGGATGGCATAACATTGTGGCGCGGAGCCGACCACTTGATCCGGCCCCTTGACAGCCGCGCGCCGAGCACGCTTGCCTAGCCGCAGCGGGACGACACCCGTCGCGCCCAACTGGGAGAACGATGAATGCGCACGAATGCGGCCACCCACACGCTCGCCCTGGCGACCATCGTCGCCGCCTCGACGCTCGCGAGCCTCTCGGCACGTGCCGCAAACCCGGCCTACGTCGGCACCTGGGCCTCCGACCTCGCGCAATGCAAGGTCCCCCAGGAACGCCAGGAAGCGCCGCTGGTCCTGTCGAAGGACGGCTACGACCAGTATGAGACGCACTGCACGTTCACATCGGTGGACGACGCGGACGGCGAGTGGAAGGTCAAGTCCGACTGCACGGTGGAAGGCAGCGCGGAACCGTACGATTTCACGCTGATCGTCTCCGGTGACACGCTCACGCTCACGGATGAAACCGGCTCCCGCGATCTGCTCCTGTGCAAGTAGGCAACGGACGCACACCGCCGTTCAGCGCGTAGGTGACGATTGCGCCCCATTTGATCTGGCTACCGGCGCCGACCTCGACCAAGACGTCGCGACGTAGGAAAGCCTGCCGGCAAATCTCCTGCCGAGGCGCGACGGAAATGCGCGCCTCCCCCGTTCTTCCTGCAAGACGGCGCAATCCGGTACCCCCGCCGGACATGACGCAATCAACGCTGCGGCGCCGATCGAGCAAGGAGAACCGAACCAATGACTCGTAAGGGAAAATACATTCTGGCAGGCGTCGCCGCGACGACGGTAGCCCTGGTTGCAGCCGGCGCCATGGCGCAGCGCGGACACTGGGACGGCCACAAGGGCCGCCATTTCGGCCACGGTGCCGGCGCGGGTATCATGGGCCTGTCCTTCGGCGGACCCAACATGCGCTTCTGCCGCGGTGACTCGGCCGAGATGGCCGACCATGCCCTGGTCCGCATCGAGCACCGCGTGAAGCCGACCGACGACCAGAAGGTCGCGTTCGAGGAGTTCAAGACGGCGACCCGTGCGGCGGCGACAAAGCTCAGCGAAGCCTGCCCGCAACGCCCCGAGAAGACTGATGACGGCAAGCGCGTGAAGCGCACGCCGATCGAGCGTCTCGATCAGACGCAGGCCGGGCTCGAAACCTCGCTGGAAGCCCTGAAGTCCTTCCGCCCCGCAGCCGAGAAATTCTACGCGGCCCTGAACGACGAGCAGAAGGCCAAGCTAGATCGCGGCAGCTTCCGCTTCGGCAAGGACAAAGGTCATTGGAAGCGCGACCGCGGCCCCGGCGATGCACCTGCCCCCGCACCGGACGCGCCCGCACCCGAGAACAAGGGTTGAGCGCTCTCAGCCCCGGAGCTACCCGGCAATAAGACGGGGCGCGGAGGGTTAACCTCCGCGCCCTTGTCCATGATCCGGAGAAATGTAAGCGGGTCTTGATAACTCCCCCAACCTGCCCCATCGTGTACGGACTTAGTCCAATGATCGAGTGGGAGAGGCTGCAATGCAGCGCATTGCGCTCATTCTGTTGTTTCTGGTCGTCACCGGCGCTGCCGCGATTTTCGCCGCCGGTCATCTCGGTATCAACCTGCCGTGGAACACCGCGGTCACGGAGCCTGAGGCGACCTCACAAGATCGTGATAAGGCGGCCTCCGAGCCCGCCAAGACCGCACCCGAAGCCGCCATCGAGGAAACCGCCAAAGCCCTCGGTACCGCCTCCGACGCGCCAACCTCCGGCGGCGACGTTGCCATCGACATCTCGCGCATTTCCCCTGACGGCACGTCCGTGTTCGCCGGCCGCGCCGCGCCCGACAGCTATGTCACCGTGCTCGAGCACGGCAAGCCGGCCGGCACCGCCAAGACGGATGAGAACGGCGAATGGACGCTCTCCACCGAGCACAAGTTTGCGACCGCCGACCCGAGCCTCTCGTACGAGGTAAGCCGCACGCCGCCGCCTGAACCCGAGAAGCCTGCCGAGAAGGTCGCCAGCACCGCGCCGCCGTCCCCGCAACAGCAGCCGGAGCAGAAGTCCGCGGCCGCCGTCGCCGGCGACGTGATGCGCAAGTTCGAGAATCTCGTCGAGCAGGCGCGCGAGGAAGC
>JAFKKW010000120.1 GCA_017304275.1 Hyphomicrobiales bacterium
ACTGATAACCGCACTCGTGCGCGAAGATCCAGAACTTGACCGTTTTCGGCACCTTGGCCAGCAGCCTCGGACTGAGGATCAGGAATCCCGGATAAGCCGCGCCGTAATCGTCGAGCTGACTGTCGATCACGGTCGGCCGCTGACCGCAGATCTGCTGGTGTCCGTCGAGCTTGAGCTCGCCCGGCGGCAGCACGTGGGCATCTCCGCCGACATGCTCGGCGTATTCCTCGGGCGTCGGCACATCGTCCGCCGCGGCGACGTCCGGCGCGAGCGCGACCGCCATGAGGCACGCCCCTAGAACAGAACGGCAGAGGAATGAAACGGCCGGACGGAAGACCGACGTCAAATGATCACCTCTACGCGACACCGCACGCGCCCCGGAGAAAGCTTAGCAGTTTCAACATGAGCTGCGAAAGTTAAGATTTGCTCAGACGCGCGCACCCTCCGCCGAACGCCGGCCCACCTGTGGCCGTTTTGCCGTTTCCCTCAAGGATCGGCCGGTCGGGAGGAAATTATCGCGTCGCCTGCGCTTCGATGTCTTCCATATCATCGTCGGAGAAGCCGAAATGATGGCCGATCTCGTGCACAAGAACGTGCGTCACGATCTCGCCCAGCGGTTCGCCGCTCTCCGTCCAGTAGTCGAGGATCGCGCGCCGGTAGAGAAACACCATGTCGGGCTCGCGCGGCGCATCGAGCACGCTCTTCTTGTCGAGCGAGAGGCCCTGGTAAAGCCCCATGAGATCGAACGGGCTGTCGATGCCGAGCTCGTCCAGCACCTCATCGAGCGCGAAATCCTCGACGCGTACCACGAGATCGCCGCAGACCTCGCGGAACTCCGGCTGGATGCGTTCCCAGGCGGCGGCGGCCATCACCTCGAAGTCCTCGAGCGATGGCGGTGTCGCCGTCTTCCAGTCGATTGCATCCGCCATGCCTTGCTCTCCCGCCGCGTTGATCACGAACGGGAGAGATAGGCGCTTCGAGCCGATCCGTTCAAGAGTCGAAGTGCACCCCGGCACGACCGGCCGTCAGGCCGACCAGCTCCGGATGTCGACGAAATGCCCTTCGAGCGCCGCCGCGGCAGCCATGGCCGGCGAGACCAGGTGCGTGCGGCCCTTGTAGCCCTGCCGTCCCTCGAAATTGCGGTTCGAGGTCGAGGCGCAGCGCTGGCCGGGCTTGAGCTGGTCCGGGTTCATGCCGAGGCACATGGAGCAGCCCGGCTCACGCCATTCGAAGCCCGCCGCCTTGAAGATCTTGTCGAGACCTTCGGCCTCCGCCTGCTCTTTCACGAGGCCCGATCCGGGCACGATCATGGCGTAGGCGAGCCGGTCCGAGATCTTCTTGCCCTCGACGATCTTCGCCACCACGCGCAGATCCTCCATGCGCCCGTTGGTGCATGATCCGATCCAGATCACGTCGAGCGGGATATCCGTCATCTTCGTGCCGGGCGCGAGACCCATGTAGTCGAGCGCGCGCACCATCGAGGCGCGCTTGTTCTCGTCCACGACCTCCGCCGGATTGGGAACGACGCCGGCGATGGACACCACGTCCTCGGGGCTCGTGCCCCAGGAAACGATCGGCGGCAGCTTGGCCGCATCGAGCTTGACCACGCGGTCGAAGTGCGCGCCCTCGTCGGTGTGAAGCGTTTCCCAGTACTTGAGTGCCGCGTCCCAGGCCGCGCCTTTGGGCGCTTTCGGACGTCCCTTGATGAAGTCGAACGTCTTCTCGTCGGGCGCGATCATGCCGGCCCGCGCGCCGCCCTCGATCGACATGTTGCAGACCGTCATGCGGCCTTCCATGGAAAGCCCGCGGATCGCCTCGCCCGCGTACTCGATCACCGAGCCGGTGCCGCCGGCCGTGCCGATCTCGCCGATGATCGCGAGGATGATGTCCTTCGCCGTCACGTGGTCGGGCAGCGCCCCGTCCACGCTGACCAGCATGTTCTTGGCCTTTTTCTGGACCAGCGTCTGCGTGGCGAGCACGTGCTCGACCTCGCTCGTGCCGATGCCGTGCGCGAGCGCCCCGAACGCGCCATGCGTCGAGGTATGGCTGTCGCCGCAGACGATGGTCGTGCCGGGCAGCGTGAAGCCCTGCTCGGGCCCGACGACGTGGACGATGCCCTGCCGCTTGTCGAGCTCGTTGTAGTACTCGACGCCGAAATCCCGCGCATTGGCGGCCAGCGTCTCGACCTGGATGCGGCTGTCATCGTCGGCGATGCCGCGCGTCCGGTCCGTAGTCGGCACGTTGTGGTCGACGACGGCCAGCGTCTTCTCGGGCGCGCGGACCTTGCGCCCGCTCATGCGCAGCCCCTCGAACGCCTGCGGGCTCGTCACCTCGTGCACGAGATGGCGGTCGATGTAGAGCAGGCACGTGCCGTCAGGTTGCCGGTCAACGACGTGATCGTCGAATATCTTGTCGTAAAGCGTCTTGGCCATGAGGTGGGCTCGGAATGTTCGGAGAATTAGAACCCTTCAAATAGCGGCTTGAGGGCCGCGTTGCAAATCAGCCGTCCTGGCCGCCTCCATAAGGTGGAAACCTCGAGCGATTTCCGCCAGTCACGCGACGTTTTGCCCACACACGGAAAGGTCCAGAGGGGCCGGACCACCAGCCGGGGCCCGGCCCAAGGTGCCGCGCGGGCCTCCTGAGGTGGTGGCAGTCGACCCCAATAGAGCATCCGCGCCGTATCGGGATTACGGACCCGCCGCGGCGCGGGTTTCCTGAAACGATATTAAATTACGGAAATCTTTGAGCGAGGCCGGGCCTTACTCCCGCCAATGGCGCGCCTTGGCGACCAGGAAATCCCGCAGTACTTGCACCTTTTTCGAGCTCTTGAGCTCTTCCGGGTAGACGAACAGCACCGGCAGGTTCGGCTTGTCGACCCCGCATTTCATGAGCACCGGCACGAGGTCGCTGTCCTGTTCGGTCATGTAGTCGGGGATCATGCCGATGCCGATGCCGGCCAGCACCGCCTGTTTGATGGCCACCACACTGTTGGTCCTGAACACCGGCTCGCGCGGGTCGTCGTCTGCGCGCCCCGCACCCTCGAGCCAACTGATGGCAGGCAGCAGTTGCGCCGTCTGTCCGCTGTAGGACAGCACGCGGTGCGGTCCGCTGTCGAGATCGGCGAACGTCTCCGGCACGCCGAAGCGGCGTGTATATTTAGTCGAAGCCATCGGCCGCACGCCCGAGGTGAACAGCGGCCGCCGGATGAGGTCCGCCTGCTCGGGCTCGCGCGTCCAGATGGCAACGTCGGCGGCGCGCATGGCGATGTCGATCTGGTCGTCGTCGAGCAGCAGCTCGATCCGGATCTCGGGATAGAGGTCCATGAACTCACGGAGCCGCTGCGAGACCCACACCGTGCCGAGCCCCACCGGCGCCGCGACGGAGAGCACGCCCGAGGGCTTGGTGGTCGTATCGGCGAGCAGCGTCTCCGCGGTCTGCAGCTTGCTCATGACCTCGGCCACCGTCGTGTACAGCAGCGCGCCCTGCTCGGTCACGTCGGGCAGCAGCACGTCCATGTACGGCACCAGCTCCTTCTGCTCCACCAGCGAGCAGATGCTGCCCACGATCTGCGCCGCCTTCTTCTTGGTGGCGGTGCTGCGCTCCATAAAGCCGCGGTGCAGCAGCGGAATCACCAACGCCAGCGAGGGCGCATCGATCGCGTGCACGAAACTAGGTTGGGCGATCAGTTACTTGTCCAAGAACAGTTACGAGAGTAATAATTCCAACTTTGAGAAGGAGAAAGACGAGTACCTAGTGTTGATGAGCGCCTCGAGGGCCTCGTCCGCGTATTTGTTGGAGTCGTCAAGGGCGCGGATCACCAGCGGAATGAGCTGCAGAATTTCGGGGTTGCGAATGACGGAGCCGATCTCGTTGAGGGCCTCCTTGGCCGCCTCCTGCACCTTGGCGTGTGTGTCGCTCATCGCCGCAATGATGCGTGGCACGATCTGCGGCAGGCAAGCCGACAGCTGCTTGGGGGCGCAGTTGGAGAGCGCACCCAGGAGCTCGATGGAGCCCTGCTTGGTGCGCCATGCGCCCGACTCGAGGCCCTTTAGAAGCGAAGGCAGAATCACCTTCAGACCGGGGCCAGACAGCTGTCCCATAATCGTGCGCGCAGAGTCTGCGGCGGCCTGGCGGATCTCCGCGGACGTGTCGCCGAAGCAGTTGAGGAGAGGAGAGAGGAGCGAGATGATGTAGGGCTCAAAGAGACGACCGAGGGTGTTGGAGAGGCACTCGAAGGCAAAGAGCGCGCCCTGGCGTGCGCTGATGTGGCGCTTGTCCTCCACCATGTGCAGCAGTTGCGGCATGATGTTGTTGTTCTTCAGCGAGCCCATACCCAGACCTAAGGGCGGCATTTAGTATCAAATGAATAAATACTGAGATGATGATGATGATGATGATGATGACGATGGTGATACAATGAAAAGTGATCAACGCAACGTACCCTTAACGACGCCAGCGAGACCGTAGGCAGCACCGCGTCTGTCAGTGGAGCTCTTGCCGGTACGCAGGCGCTCGAGGAGCGTGTTGATGAAGGCGTCCACCTCCTGCGCCTCCTTGGCGGCCGACATGAGCGACACCAAGTACTGCGCCACCGCGCGCTGTACGCTCTCCGAGGGCGTATGCAGCACCTCGATGAGCTTCGAGATCACCACCTTCAGCTTCGGGTCGGTGGCTGCCAGCGAGCGCGCCGCACCGCCCATGAACACCACCACCGCCTCACGGATGCGGTCTGTGTCCGGCTCGTTGTCCGAGGGCTGCTCTAGGTGCTTCTCGAAGATCGGCAGCACCGATGCGGTGAGATCCGCGCCCGACGCGGCAGCCGCGTTGATGAGATCGATACCGGCCTGGACGAGCTGCTGCCTGACTTGCTCGTGCTGATCGTACAACGCCGTTCCGATGAGGAACTGGAAGATCTCTGGCAGTTCGCGCTGCGTCACCACCACGGAGCATGCCCCGATCAGGAGCGCAATTCCGGATCGCATCTCCCAGAAGGTGTCCACCTTCTGATCCACGAAAGGCAAGTTCTCCTGCACGCGCGTGAGCGAAGAGTAGCTATGCGGAAACGTAGCAAAAGAGGCAAATAAAATGGTCAGAGTAAAACGCACCTCATAGAGGGTGAAGACGTCGAGTAGCGTTTCGCTCAAGTCAACCTTGCACTCTTTGTGGCCGGCCGCTACCGCCGTGGCGGTGAGCTTACGAATGACGACGTCGGGGTTCTTGAGCAGCGAGTAGAGCGTCTGTAGCGCCTGGATGGTGAGGGGACGGTTGTAGGCTGCCCACAGCTGCACGGCAAGCGCGTGGTTCTCCTCGTCGGTGTCCGAAGTCGCCAGCCACATGTGCGAGAGCGTCAGATCGTCACCAGTGAGCGCGCGCGCATGCATAGCCTTGAGCGCCAGCAGCGCGGCTTGGCGCACCGGCGGCAGAGCCGACTCGATGCCGTGGCGGAGCAGCGCGTGGTGTTCGGTGCCGGTGAGCGCGGGCGCGAGGCGGAGGAGCGCCGCCTGAGCGCGCTCTGCGAGACGGGGCACGAGCACCATCACGCGGAGCAGCACCTCAGCCATCTCGCCGCGCGGATATGCGCCGCCCTGTACGGTGTGCAACTCGAGCAGCTGCAGCGCCGCGTCCTGTGAGCCGAGACTGTACGCTCGCGTGAGCGTCTCGCGCAGCAGTGGGAAGGCCACCACGAACTGTGGCGCCGAGAGCTCCGCCTCTTTGCACGTCGCCAGCGTGCGCTCCACGGTGCCTTCCAACACCTCCACCAGGAACGAGCCCGACACCTGCTTGCGCACCTCTTCCGTGCCGTATACCCGCTCGGCGGTAACCGCCAGCAGGCGCGACAAGACGTGCAGTGGGCGCCCGCATGTGACAGCTAACTGCTGCAGTGCAGCGGCGGCGTACGAGTGTACGAGCGGCGAGGCGCACAGCGCGAGCACGTGTGCGTACACCACGGGGATCTGCGCGTTCATTGCCGATGGGCCCGCCTCTGCTGCCTGCGGAGTGTGCGTCAGGAGATGATGAAAATGAAAGGCATAAAAGGAGAACAGAGACTAAGAAGAGGATGAGCCATACGGATTTGAGCATGTCGAGCACGCTAGCGAGCCGCGCGCGCGTGATCTTGAGATCGGCCCTGCGCGCACTCTCCTTGGCGAGGAGTGCGTCGAGTGCCTCGCGCTCCGCCTCGCTGAGC
>JAFKKW010000121.1 GCA_017304275.1 Hyphomicrobiales bacterium
GAGATGACGATCAGGCCGGTCCGGGCAAGCGGCAGACGGGCGCTCAGCTCGGCAAAGGTGACAGGATCGACATTGTCCATGAACCAGAGCTTGGGCCGGCCGGGTGCGGGACCGAATCCCAAGTCCTTGAGCGCGACCAGAGTCTGGCCGCCGAGGCCCGATCCGCCGGTGCCGAAGAAGACGATCGTTTCCGCGCCTTCGGAGAGCTTGTCGAGTGCGGCCTCGGCCGCGTCGAGATCGGCCGTCTCCTCGGCGATCCTGAGCACAGGCAGACGGCCCGAGGCGTGGTCGGCCTTGAGGTCGTGGAGCGCGGGAGCGAGCTTCTCGAGCCAGCGACCAAGCTCGGATTCGGTCAGACCATGGGCGCCGATGGCGCCCGAAAGGCACCCGGCGATGGACTGGCGATAGGAAGCGGACGAAACAGGCAAGGATTTGGGTGAGGTCATGGCATCCCGCATAACCGGCTCGTGAGGGGTGAGTTCCGCGGGAGGCGTAGCCGGTTTCCAGCCATTCGCCAAGTGCGTGTCGGCCGCGCCTGCTGCTGCGCGTGCTGGACCGCTCCCGCGAGGATGCGGCCGGCGCGGCGTTCGGGGAGACCGGCGTGGGTCCCGGCCTTCGCCGGGATGACGTTGAGAGGAGGCAAGCGGCGGCCGCGAACAGACGTCATCCAGCGGCAGGTTGAGCCTCTACGCCAGTTTTCGCTTGAGCAACGCCGCTGGGGCCTACCCTGGTCTTTAGGCATGACGGTGGCGGAAGTCGTAGCGGATATCGGAGGGAGAGGCCGGAAGCGAGCGCAAGGTCGCTTCCGGGTGAGGTGCGCCCGTCAGCCCTTGGTGTCGGCGGTCGCCGTGGCAGGCTGGCCGACGATGGTGACGATCAGATTGTTCGAATCGAGCAACCGCTTGGCGACGCGCTTGGCGTCGTCCAGCGTCAGCGCCTCGATCAGGCTGTTGCGCTTGTCGATATAATCGGGACCGAAATCGTCCTCCATCAGGCCGAGTAGTTGGCTCGCGATCTTCGAGTTGGTGTCGAAGCGCAGCGGGTAGGAGCCGATCAGGTACTTCTTGGCGTTCTCCCACTCGTCGGGCGTCGGGCCCTCTTCGGCGATGTGCTTCAACTCGGTGCGGATCACGTCCAGCGACTGCTGGATCGCGTCGGCGCGCGTGGCGACGCCGCCCGAAAGAATCGACGTGTGCTTGAAGGGCTGCAGATAGCTATAGACCGAATAGGCGAGGCCGCGCTTCTCGCGCACCTCTTCCATCAGGCGCGAGGCGAAGCCGCCGCCGCCGACCAATTGATTGAGCACGAACGCGGCCATGAAGTCGGGGTCCTTGCGCGGCATGGCCGGCAATCCGAACACGGCGACCGACTGCGGCACGTCCATGCGGATCCACTTCTCCGTGCCCTTGGCAGGCGTCGTCATCGGCACGGGGGCGAGATCGGCCTTTTCGGGCAGATCGCCGAACACCTCGTCGAGCAGCTTGCCGAGCTGGTCCGGCGTAATGTCGCCAACCGCCGCGACCTTGAGGTTCGAGCGGGCGAAATTGCGCTTGCGGAAGGCCTCGAGGTCGTCGCGGGTGATGCCTTTCACGGTCTCAGCCGTGCCTTGCGACGGAAGTCCGTAGGGGTGTCCGGGGAAAGCGACGGCGAACCATTCCTTGGCCGCAACCTTCTCCGGATCGCGATCCGCGTAGACGAGATTGGCGAGCAACTGGCCGCGGATGCGCTCGACAGCGTCGGGATCGAAGCGCGGCTTGGTCAGCGCGAGCTTCAGGAGCTTGACCGAAGCGTCGCGGTTCTCGGTCAGCGTCTGGAAGTTGCCATAGAACCCATCGCGGCTGTCCTCGTAGCGCATGCGCATGGCGAGGCTTTCCATCTGCTCCTGGAAATCGCTCGAGGTGATGTCGCCGGCGCCCTCGTCGAGCATGGCGGAGAGGAAGTTGGCGACGCCCTCCTTACCCGCCGGGTCCTGCGAGTTACCACCCTCGAAGGAGAACTTGAGTGCGAGAAGCGGGTTCTCGTGCGCTTCGACGAGCCAGGCCTTGATACCGCCGGGGCTGGTGACTTCCTGGATGTTCATGGCGTGAGCGGGCCTGGCAAATGTGAAAAGAAGCGCGAGCAAGAAAACGGAGAGCGAAATCGCGATGTCGATGCGGGCAAAGCGCACGATCGAGCGACGGAGCATATCCATTGAGCGGTCCTTAAGATGGCCTACGAGCGGCTCTTGGGCGTCGGCTGCTCGGCATGGGCTTTACCCTCGGTCGGCGTGAGATAGCCGGTGACCGAGCGCTTCAGGTCCAGATACGTGTCGGCGGCGCGCTTGACATCGTCGACCGTCACTTTGCGCAAGGCATCGGGCCAGCCTTCGATCTGCGCCACCGTGCGACCGAGCGCGAGGCCCCAGCCGTAGCGGCGGGCCAGCGAGGCCTGATCGTCGTTCTCGTAGATGTAGTCGGCGATGTAGCTCGCGCGCGCGCGGTTGAGCTCGGCTTCGGTCACGCCGTTCCTGCGCACCTCGTCGAGCACGGCGTCGATGGACGCCTCGATCTTGGGAAGAAGATCGGCGCCATCGGCGGAGACGGCATAGAGACTGATGGAGCCGTAGTCGAGACCGGAGCCCGAATAGGCGCCGCCTGCCGAGGATGCGATCTTCTGCTCGACCACGAGGCGCTTGTAGATGCGGCTCGTGGCGCCGTCGCCAACGATCTTCATCAAAAGGTCGAGGGCCTCCGCCTCGCCCGGCTTGGCCGTCATGTAGCTCGGCACCACGTAGTCGCGGTGGAACGAGGCGTTGCCGGCGCGCGGATCGGAATACTCGACGCGACGGGCTGCGCGCTGCGGCGGGTCCTGGGGACGCACGCGCGTGGCGCCGACCGCGGGATTGGCCGGGATCTTGCCATAGGTCTTTTCGGCGAGCGCCTTGACCTCGTCCGCCGTCACGTCACCGGCGACAACCAGGACTGCGTTGTTGGGCGCGTAATAGTGCTTGTAGAAGCTCATCGCGTCCTGCGGCGAGAGCTTGGCCATCTCATGCTCCCAGCCGATGACCGGGATGCCGTAGGGATGCGAATAGTAGAGCGCCGCGTTCATCTGCTCGTCCATGATCGCGGCCGGATTGTTCTCGATGCGCGAGCGGCGTTCCTCGAGGATGACATCGCGCTCGGTCAGAACCTCCTTCTCGGTCAGACGCAGGTTGACCATGCGGTCGGCCTCCATCTCCATCATGGTGCCGAGCTTATCTTTCGAGACGCGTTGGAAATACGCCGTGACGTCGTGGCCGGTGAAGGCGTTGTCCTGGCCGCCGAGGCGGGCCACGATCTTGGAGAACTCGCCGAGCGGGATCTTGTCCGTCGACTTGAACATCAGGTGCTCGAGGAAGTGAGCGATGCCCGAGACGCCCTTCGGCTCATCCGCGGCGCCGACCTTGTACCAGATCATGTGCGTCACGACCGGTGCGCGGTGATCCGTGATCACCACCACCTCCAGGCCATTGGCCAGCTTGAAGTCGCTGATGCGGGGCTGGGCGTGAAGCGCGGTCGGAGCGAAAGCGAGCATGATCAAGGCGATCCAGGTGAAAAGGCGTAAAACGCCCGGTGATTGCATCATCTGATCCTCGGTGGCGAGAGATCGCGGAGGGAACTCACTGGCCGACCGGCGCCGTCCGGAGGGCAGGAAGAAACGGTGCACGAGATCTCGTCGTTCGGTTGGGCGTTGTCAAATGACAAGGCGTTCATGTCGAGGTGAACGCCTTGATAATGTGTTGTAAAGATTGCTTATTCTTCGAGCTGCGACCCGTGCGGCGCGGACTACTCTTGGTCGGCGTCGGCGTCGGCGTCGTCGCTGCTGGTCCATTGCTTGATGGCCGTCAGGATGGAGCCCTTGCAGGGGCCAAGCGGACCTGTGGCGAGGTCGGCGTCGTTGTCGCCGTGCGCCTTCGCGAACTCGTAGTTCTTCTTGCAGTACTCAGCCTGCTGGCGCTCGAGCTCTGCGCGGGAGGTCTTGGCGGTCGTATCCGGATCCTGGAGCGCCGCGAGGTCGGTGGCCTGCCCTTCAGGCGGCAGCCCCGGCTCGGGAACGCGCTCGGGATTCGGCGGCATGACCAGCGGCGCGCGCGCCGCGAGCTTGGGCTCCGTGGTTTTGCTCTTGGCATTGAGGCCCATGGCATCGAAGATCTTGCCGTTCAGCTCGACCTCGGCGGCAGCACAGCCGCCGAGCGCCAGGGCGCAGCACACGGCAACGGCACGCACGTAGCGTGCGCCAAACCGGCTGCTGGTCAAGCTTGTGGCCATCCTCAAATCGCCCGCCCCTATATTTTCCGATCGAGTCCCGTGGCTTAAGCGCCCGGATTACATCGGCTTTGCGGCGTCATTGCGACTCCCCATCCAGGAGTCATACAGGAGGGCCGCCACACCGGCAACAATGGCCACATCTGCGATGTTGAAGACGTACCAGTAGAACCCAAAGGCATGGAGCGAGAAGAAGTCGGCCACACCGCCGATCAGGAGCCGATCGAGGCCATTGCCTAGGGCGCCGCCGATAATGAGGCCCAGCGCCCAGGCCATCAGCCGTCAGGTGCCGGCGGCGGCCAGCCAGATCCACAGGGCCAGGGCGACGACGACCGAGAACAAGGCGAGAACGACCTGCCAAGAGTAGCTCGACTGGTCGAGCAGCGAATAGCTGATGCCGGTATTCTTGACGAAGACCAGATCGAAGAACGGGGTGATGGTGACGCGGCCCTTCTCCTCGATGCGGTAGACCAGCAGCATCCACCACTTGTGCGCCTGGTCGATCATGAAGGTGGCGAGCGCGACATACAGCGCGGTCCGCGAATAGGGTCCCCATAACCAACGCGTCAAACCGCGTTCCCCCACGCTCGTGCTCATGCGCCGGCCCTTGCGTCCAGCTCGCGCACGGCAGCGGCGTCGCGGGCCGAAAGGTCCGGATAGTCGGGATCGGAGCCGACATCGCTCGTGATGCGCCAGGAGCGGGCGCACTTCCTGCCCTCGGCGCGGTGCACGACGACGCCGACGCCCGGCACGTCCGGCAGCGTGAAGGCGCCCTCGGGCGGCAGCTTGAGCGAGAGCGTAGCGGCGCTGGTGATGGCGATCTCGGCGAGGTCGGCGCCCTGGATGGCCTCGATGGTCGCCGCGTCGGTGACGAAGATCTCGGGCGCGGCCTCCAGGCTCGAGCCCATGCGCTTGGCCGCGCGCTCGAGCTCGATGGCGCCGGTGACGACGCGGCGCAGCGCGCGGATGCGCTCCCACTTCTCCGCGAGGGCGTCGTCGCGCCATGCCGACGGGACTTCGGGGAAAGTCCCGAGGTGGACGCTCTTTTCGATACCGTAGCGATGGCCCCATGCCTCCTCGGCGGTGAAGCTCAGGATCGGGGCCAGCCAGGACGTGACGCAGCCGAAGATCTGGTCGATCACGGTCAGCGCAGCACGGCGCTTCAGGCTCGAATAGGGCTCGCAGTAGAGCGTGTCCTTGCGGATGTCGAAGTAGAACGACGACAGGTCCGTGTTCATGAACGGCGACAGCGCGACGATCACGCCGCGATAATCGTAAGCCGCATACGCGGCGCGGATCTCGGCGTCCAGCTCGGCGAGCCGGTGCAGCATGAGCCGCTCCAGCTCCGGCAGCTCGACACGCGGCACCGCCAGCTCGGGCGCATAGTAGTGCAGCGCGCCCAGCATCCAGCGCAGCGTGTTCCTGAGCTTGCGGTAGGCTTCGGCGGCGGACTGCACGATGGCAGGACCGAAGCGGATGTCGTTCGTGGTATCGGCGGAGGCGACCCAGAGGCGCAGGATGTCGGCGCCGGAGGTCTTCATCACCTCCTGCGGCGAGAGGACGTTGCCGCGCGACTTCGCCATCTTCTCCTCTTTCTCGTCGAGGATGAAGCCGTGCGTGAGGACGACGTCGTAGGGCGCGCGGCCGCGCGTACCGCACGATTCCAGGAGCGAGGAGTGGAACCAGCCGCGGTGCTGGTCCGAGCCTTCGAGGTACATGACTTTGTCGGGGCCGCCGTCGTGCACGCGCCTGATGCCGGCGAGGCCGGGGAACTGCTTCGGGTCCTCCAGCGTGAAGGCGTGGGTGGAGCCGGAATCGAACCAGACGTCGAGGATGTCCTTGACCATCTGCCACGGCTCGCCGGCGCGGGAGCCGAGGAA
>JAFKKW010000122.1 GCA_017304275.1 Hyphomicrobiales bacterium
CGATGCGCATGACGCCGAGGGCTTCGGTGCCGTAGGCGCAGACGCCGAACTCCTCGCCGGCCGCGATGAGGCGGCGGATGAGGGCATCGCCATAGCGCGCCGGCACGCCGATCTCGTAGGCGCGCTCGCCCGAGAAGGAGAGGCGGAAGAGGCGGGCCTTGATGCCGCCGCAGACGGTGATCTCGCCGACGCCGAGATAGGGGAAGCCTTCGTCGGTGATGTCGAACGCGGGGTCGACGATCTTCTGCAGCAGCGCGCGCGACTTCGGGCCGGCAACGGCGTATTGTGCCCACTGCTCGGTGGCGGAGACGATCTGCACGTCGAGTTCCGGCCACAGCCACTGCGCGCTGTACTCCATATGCTGCACGACCTTGACGGCATTGGCGGTGGTCGTGGTGATGAAGTAGTGGTTCTCGCCGAGACGGGCGACGGTGCCGTCGTCCATCAGGATACCGTCCTCGCGCAGCATGCCGCCGTAACGACACTTGCCGACCGCCAGAGTCTTGAGGGCGTTCATGTAGATCTTGTCGAGGAAGGCGCCTGCATCGGCGCCCTGGACATCGACCTTGCCGAGGGTCGAGACGTCGCAAATGCCGACGGAGTTGCGCACGGTCGTGACCTCACGCGTCACAGTCTCGAGCCAGTCGCGCTCGCCGGGCCGCGGGAAGTAGCTGGGACGCAGCCACAGGCCGGTCTCGACGAACACGCAGCCGTTCTCCTTTGACCATTTGTAGGACGGCGGGTGGCGGGTAGGCTTGAAGCTCTTGCCGCGGTGGTGGCCGGCGAGTGCGCCGAGGGTGACGGGCGTATAAGGAGGGCGCGCGACGGTGATGCCGGTCTCGGGGATGGTCCTACCCGTGATGTCGGCCATGATGGCCAGCGCGTTGACGTTGGCGGTGCGGCCCTGGTCGGTCGCCATGCCGAGGGTCGTGTAGCGCTTCAGATGCTCGACAGCGCGAAAACCCTCGCGCTCGGCGAGCGCAATGTCGCTCTCGGTGACGTCGTTCTGCTGATCGACGAAGGCCTTTCCCTTCGGCCAGGTGATGCGCCAGAGCGGTGTGATCGCGTCGCTTTCGCTCGATGCGCTGGGCGTGGGAACGGCCGTGGCGTTGAAACCGCTTTCGGTCGCGGCCGCTGAGCCGGCGGCAATTCCGCCCTGCAGTGCCTTTTCGAGCGTGAAGTCTCCAGCAACCATTCCCGCAGGCGACAGGCCGGGGGGTAACGCGCCCGGGAGGAAACAATGCAGGCGGTCGTCCCAGACCGGCCTGCCGCCGAGATGGGTGGTGAGCTGGATGTTGGGGTTCCAGCCGCCGGATACCGCGATCAGATCGCACGCAAGCTCGATCTTCTCGCCGTCTCCAACACGAATGTGCGCTCCGGTGACGTGCTTCTTGCCGATGGCGTCGGTGACGACGGCGTTCGTGATCAGGCGAACACCGGTCGCGTCGGCGATGCGGCGGACGTGCTCCGAGACGGTCGGCCGGCTATCGACCAGCGTGACCACTTCGGCGCCCGCGCGCACGAGATCGGCGGCGGTCGTCGCGCCGTAGTCGTTGTTGGTGAACACCACGGCGCGCCGTCCCGGCAAAACACCGAACCGGTTGATGTAGGTGCGGACGGCGCCGGCCAGCATCACGCCGGGGCGGTCGTTGCCACCGAACACGATCGGCCGCTCCGTCGCGCCGGTCGCGAGGACGACCTTGCGGGCGACGAGGCGCCACAGACGCTGGCGCGGAATGCCGGGTTTGGTGCTCGCAAGGTGATCGCTGACACGCTCGACGGCGCCATAGGTACCGCCGTCGTAGCAGCCGAACACCGTCGTGCGGCGCAGGATGCGGACCTCGGGGTTGCGCGCAAGCTCGGCCTCGGTGGCCTTGACCCATTCGTGCGCCGGATTGCCGCCGATTTCCGAGGCGTCGTCCACGGCGCGTCCGCCGAGCATCGCGTTCTCGTCGACGAGGATTACGCGGGCGTCGGTACGCGCGGCTGCCTGCGCGGCGGCGAGGCCCGCCGGTCCGGCGCCGATCACCAGCACGTCGGCAAACGCTGTTGCTTTCTCGTAGGTATCGGGGTCGTCTTCGTCGGCAGCGCGGCCGAGACCGGCAGCGTGGCGGATCAGCGGCTCGTACAGCTTCTCCCAGAGGGCGGCCGGCCACATGAAGGTCTTGTAGTAGAAGCCGGCGACAAAGACCGGCGAGAGCAGCGAGTTGACCGACATCAGGTCGAACGAGAGGGACGGCCAGCGGTTCTGGCTCGTTGCAGCGAGGCCGTCATAGAGCTCCGCCATCGTCGCCTTCGTATTGGGCTCGCGGCGCGCGCCGGTGCGCAGCTCGACGAGGGCGTTCGGCTCTTCCGAGCCAGCCGACAGGATGCCGCGCGGACGGTGATACTTGAACGAGCGGCCGGTGAGCACGACGCCATTGGCCAGCAGCGCGGAAGCGAGCGTGTCGCCGGGGTGGCCGGCATAGGTCTTGCCGTCGAACGTGAAGTGCAGAATGCAGCTACGGTCGATGAGACCACCGGTCGCCAGGCGATTGGGCTGTGTGCGCGAGGCCATTATACAGCGTCCTTTGTTGAAGCCTTCGCGGCGGGTGCGGCATCGCGCGCCAACTCGACTTTCGTAATCGCGTGGGTCGACACATTGCGCGTCACGACCAGCCAGGCGTGGCAGCCGGCGGCGTGATACCAGAGCTCGCGGTGGAGACCGGGAGGATTGGCGCGCTCGAACGTGTAGGCGACGTACTCATCCATCGCGGTCGGGCTCGCGAAATCCGGGCGTGTCACCGTGGCGTCGCCCGAGTAGAGGAACTCGTCGAGGCTCCGTTCGCCGCAGTGGGGACAAGCGATGCGCATCGCTGGGTTTTCCTGTTCTCTATGCGTGTCAGTGCAGGTTGGGTTGCGGGCCCATGCCCTTCTCGTCGATGGCGCGCCCGGTGGCGAAGCGATCGAGCCGGTACGCAGCGGCCACGGGATGCGGCGCGTCACGGGCGATCAGGTGGGCGAAGCAGTAGCCGGCGGCCGGCGTCGCCTTGAAGCCGCCGTAGCACCAGCCGGCGTTGAGATAGAGTCCCTCGATGGGCGTCAGGTCGATGATGGGGCTGCCGTCCATCGACATGTCCATGATGCCGCCCCAGTGGCGGAGCAGGCGGACGCGACCGATCCGCGGCATCAGCGCCATGCCCCCCTCTACGACGTCCTCGACCACCGGCATGTTGCCGCGCTGGGCGTAGCTGTTGTAGCCGTCGAGATCGCCGCCGAACACGAGGCCGCCCTTGTCCGACTGGCTGATGTAGAAGTGTCCGGCGCCGAAGGTGACGACGCCGTCGATGAACGGCTTGATGGCCTCGGTGACGAACGCCTGCAGGACGTGGCTCTCGATCGGCAAGCGCAGGCCGGCCATGGCGGTCACGCGTGACGAGCTGCCGGCCACGGAAATGGCGACCTTTTTCGCGCCGATGGTGCCGCGCGAGGTCTCGACGCCGACGACGCGGCCGCCCTCGCGCTTGAAGCCTTTGACCTCACAGTTCTGGATGATGTCGACGCCGAGCCCGTCGGCGGCGCGTGCATAGCCCCAGGCCACGGCGTCATGGCGCACGGTGCCGCCGCGCCGCTGCAGGAGGCCGCCCTGGACCGGGAAGCGGGCGTTGTCGAAATTGAGGAACGGGACGAGCTTGCGCACGCCCGCCTGATCCAGAAGCTCGGCATCGACGCCGTGCAGGCGCATCGAGTTGCCGCGGCGGGCGAACGCGTCGCGCTGGGCATCGGAGTGATAAAGGTTGAGGACGCCACGCTGGCTCACCATGGCGTTGTAGTTGAGGTCCTGCTCGAGGCCCTCCCAGAGCTTCATCGACAACTCGTAGAAGGGGATGTTGCCGGGGAGCAGGTAGTTGGACCGGACGATGGTGGTATTGCGGCCGACGTTGCCGCCGCCGATCCAGCCCTTCTCGACGACCGCGATGCGGAGCGGTCCGTGGTTCTTGGCCAGGTAGTAGGCGGTCGCAAGGCCGTGGCCGCCGCCGCCGACGATGACCACGTCGTAGTCGGTCTTCGGCTCGGCGTCGCGCCAGGCCGGACCCCAGCCCGTGTGCCCGCGCAGGGATTCACGCAGGACGGAAAAAATCGAATAGCGGGTGTTCGGCATGGTCTCGCTCGATGGAACAGCGACTGCTTATTCACTTTGTAAAACGGACCGGCATTGTGGGCGATATAAGTGTTACTTATACTGCGCCCCATGCGCGAGTCTTCACCCACCCTGCCGTTCGACTTGAGGTCGCTCGAAATTTTCCTCGCCGTCTGCGAGACCGGCGCCATGTCGTCGGCGGCGCGGGCGCTCGGGCTCACGCAACCCGCGGTGTCGCTCGCTATCGGCGATCTCGAGCGCAAGCTCGGCTTCGAGCTGTTCGATCGTACGGTCCGGCCGCTCGCCGTGACGGTCGCGGGGGGACTCCTGCGCCAGCGTGCGGGTGCGCTCATCGCCGAGGCGCGGCAGATCGGACCGCTGCTGCGGGAGACCGAGCACGGCAAGCTGCCGCTGATCCGCGTCGGCATCGTCGATTCCCTTTCGCGCGTCCTGACCACGCCGCTGTCGTCGTTCCTCGGCTCGCGGGCGGACGAGGTGTCCATTCTGCTCGGGCTCACGGCTTCGCACGCGAGCGATCTCTTGACGCGGCGGCTCGATCTGTTCCTCGGTGTGGACGATCTCGAAGACTGGGCGGGCCTCGAGCGCTGGCAGTTGGTCAAGGAGCCATACATCCTGTTGTTACCCGAGGGGATCGAGACGCCGCGCACCGTCGGCGCACTCAAGAAGCTCGCGCAGTCGCTACCCATGATCCGGTTCAGCTCGCGTTCGCAGACAGGGCTCGAGATCGAGGCGCATCTTCGCCGGCTCGGGCTTTCCGTTCCGCGCTCGTTCGAGTTCGATACGCCTTACGGTGTCACGTCGATGGTGGCCGCAGGCAGCGGGTTCGCCATCACGACACCGCTCTGCATCGAGGAGGCTGCCGTGCCGAAGGCGCGGTTCGTTGCCGTGCCGCTGCCAGGTCCGCAGATCTCGCGCAAGCTGACGCTGGTGGCCCGGCACCGGGAGCTTGGCCGGCTCCCGCGTGAGCTCGGCGAGATGGTGCGGGGGCTTCTGGTCGCGGCGGGCGCGCAGCAATAGCGTGGCTCGCTGGTTCTGCCGCCAATCGCAGTCAGCCGCCGGTGACTCACCGTCTCGGATCCGCCCATGATCGGGGGTTTGACTTTCCAGTATTTCGCAGTACGGGCAGGGTTAAATGCGCTATGTACGGGGTAGCCGGGCATGGTAAGCGAAGGCGTTCGGCCCCGTAGCTCAGCTGGATAGAGCACCAGATTCCTAATCTGGGGGTCGCAGGTTCAAATCCTGCCGGGGTCGCCAAAAATTGGCATTGAAAATATTCTGATTTCTGCCGCCGTTTTCTAACTTGTCGTCGCGCTCTCGGCTCGAACCGCCGAATGCGCGGCGTCAGGTCCCGCAACTAGCGTCACGTCAATTCCGGACCGTGCCCGCGATGGGGGACGAGAACGATCGTCCGCCTGATTATTCGACATGTCGCAACATCTCCCGTCGCAGCTGTGGTTCGTCGCGGAAACAGCCGAGCATGCGGCTGGTCACGAGATCGGTGCCTGGTTTCTGCACGCCCCGTGTGGTCATGCAGTGATGGGTCGCCTTGATCACCACGGCGACCCCCTTGGGGTGCAATGCACGATCGATGGTGTTCGCGATCTCGGACGTCATCCTCTCCTGGATCTGCAACCGCTTGGCATAGGCGTGTACGACGCGTGCGAGCTTGCTGATCCCGACGACGCGCTCGTTCGGCAGATAGGCAATCCAGGCGCGGCCGATGATCGGCGCAAGATGATGCTCGCAGTGACTCTCGAAGGAGATGCCCCGCAGCAGCACCATCTCGTCATAGCCGCCTGTCTCGCAGAACGTTCGCTGCAGCAGCAGATGCGGATCGATGTCATAGCCCGAAAAATGCTGATCGAGCGCGCGCACGTAGCGAGCCGGCGTCTCGACAAGGCCGCTGCGGTCGGAATTCTCACCGATATATCTCAGGAGCGTGCGGACTGCGTCTTCGGCTTCGGCCGTGTCCGGCTTAGGCGCGCGAATATGCCGGCGTGCGGGCAGTTGCATGCTCG
>JAFKKW010000123.1 GCA_017304275.1 Hyphomicrobiales bacterium
TGGGCCTCGGCGAGTTCCTGATGCTCTCCGACAGCGAGGCCGGCAGCGGTGGACGCCTCAAGGCGACCATTCTGGCCGATGCGGTCGAGGCCGTTTTGGGCGCCATCTTCCTCGAGGCCGGCTATAACAAGGCGCGCGACGTCGTGCGCAAGCTTTGGGAGAACGAGGAGGTCTCGTTTGGCAACGCGGCCGCCGATCCGAAATCGGCGTTGCAGGAATGGGCACAAGGCCAGGGGCTCGCGCTGCCGAGCTATGTCGAGGTGGAGCGCACCGGCCCCGACCACGCCCCGTCCTTTACGTCGGAGGTGCGCATCAAGGGTAAGGTGCCGGCGAGAGGGCAAGGTGCCTCGAAGCGCGCCGCCGAGCAGGCCGCCGCCTCCGCCATGCTCGAGCGGGAAGGCGTCATGACGGAGAAACGCCCCGTTGGCTGATGCACCCAAAACCCGTCCATCCTCGAAAGCCAGACCATCCTCGGATGCGACAGGCCCCCGCCGCTGCGGCATCATCGCCATCATCGGCGCCCCGAATGCCGGCAAGTCGACCCTCGTCAATGCGCTGGTCGGCGCCAAGGTGACCATCATCTCGCGCAAGGTGCAGACTACGCGCGTCCAGATCCGCGGCATCGCCATGGAGGGTGCGAGCCAGCTCGTGCTCATCGACACGCCGGGCATCTTCGCCCCCAGGCGCCGCTTGGACAAGGCGATGGTCGCGAGCGCCTGGGCGGGCGCCGCCGATGCCGATCAGGTGCTGGTCCTCGTCGACGCCGCCAAAGGCATCGACGAGGATGTCGCGCAGCTTTTCGAGAGACTCGCCGGCGCGTCCGCCAAAAAGCCGATCCTCGTGCTGAACAAGGTCGATCGGGTCGAGGACAAGGCGCGTCTGCTCGCGCTCGTCCAGGATCTGTCGTCACGCCTCGCCTTCGAAGGCGTGTTCATGATCGCCGCGCTGACCGGCGATGGCGTGGGCGAGCTGAAGCGCTTTCTCGCCGGCAACGTGCCGGAAGGCGAATGGCTCTATCCCGAGGACGAGCTCTCCGACATTCCCATGCGCCAGCTCGCCGCCGAGGTCACGCGCGAGAAGATCTACGACAACCTGCACGACGAGCTGCCTTATCGGATCACCGTCGAGACGGACTCCTGGAAGGAGCTGCGCAACAAATCCATCCGCGTCGATCAGACGATCTACGTCGAGCGTGACAGCCAGAAGGCCATCGTGCTCGGCAAGGGTGGCCAGACCATCAAGAGGATCTCGCAGGCCTCCCGCACCGAGCTGACCGAGATCGCAGGCCAGCCCGTCCATCTCTTCCTATTCGTCAAGGTGCGCGAAGGCTGGGACCGCGATCCCGCGCGCTACCGCGAGATGGGGCTCGAGTTCCCCTCGGACGATTGAGCGCGCTGTCTCTCCCGATCCGTCATTCCCCGCCAAGCGGGGGACGCGCGGAGAGCGGGATCCAGCGCCACCCCATCGCAGTAGCGTCTTCGCGACTGCGGCGGCGCTCGGGTCGGATCGAGTCCGGGCTCACGTCGCCCGCAACGACGTCACTCAAAAAAGGCCGCGAATGATCGGGCACAAGCATGAAATCGGCTAATCTCTGCCCATGAACTGGTCCGACGAGGGCATCATCCTGTCCGTCCGTCCGCACGGCGAGACGGCGGCTGTGGTCGAGATCCTGACCCGCTCCCACGGGCGCCATCTGGGCCTCGTGCACGGCGGCCGCTCGCGCAAGCAGCGCCCCGTGCTGCAGATCGGCAATCATGTCGACGTCACCTGGAAAGCGCGCCTCGCCGACCACCTCGGCCACATGAACGTGGAGCTCATACGCGGCTACGCGGCCAGTGCCATGGACGATCCCGCCGCGCTTGCCGGGCTCACCTCTCTCAGCGCGCTCGCACGCCTGCTGCCGGAGCGCGATCCACATCCCAATCTCTACGAGGTGACGCTGTTCGTGCTCGCCTACCTCGGCGACGCGAGCGTCTGGCCGGCCCTGCTCGCGCGGTGGGAGCTGGCGTTGCTCGACGAGCTTGGCTTCGGTCTCGACCTGACGCAATGCGCCGCGACGGGCGTCAACGATGATCTGATCTATGTCTCACCGAAGACAGGCCGCGCAGTCTCCGCGTCCGCCGGCGAGCCGTACCGCGACAAGCTCCTGCCGCTGCCGTCGTTCCTGTTGCCTGGCCGCAGGGCGTCCGTTGCTCCCGGCGACATCGCGAGCGCGTTTGTGCTGACCGGCCATTTCCTCGCGACGCGCGTCTTCCGCCCGCGCGACGAGGAGATGCCCGAGGCACGTACGCGTCTGCTCGCGCTCCTGAAGCGCCTTGACGAGACCAGCCATGCGCCGTGAAGCATCTCCGGCACTCTTCACAAATTGATAGGTAACTGGACGCCCGCCTGCGCGGGCACGACGAAGAATTCAGGCAATCGGACATCCTCACGATCAACGTCACCCCGGCGGAGGCCGGGGTCCAGATACGTGTGAATATGACGGCTCACCTCACGCGCTCGAGCGGCGCGACGGCGACACGAACGCCGCCCGCGTCATCCGGTTCGAGCCTGTAGACGAGCCCATCGCGTGCCTCGTAGCGCATGGAGAGCGCTTTCGGCCAAAGCCCGCTCCCGAAACTGTCGAAGGAGATCTCGCCCGGATTGCACGAGGTGTGCGTGACCGCATAGCGCGGCTTGATCTCGTGCGCCTCGCCGCCGAACGAATAGCTGACGCTCTCCTGCGTGGAGTTCGAGATCTGGAACTCCATCTGCAGCGATTGCGGCCGCGCGAAGAGTTGCACGGAGATGAACTTCGGATCCTTGTCGGGCGCCCGCGCGACGCCGACACCGATGTCCGTCATGGCCGGCGCGACGAGGTTCGCGCGATGCGGCGGCGAGTTGATCCATCCTTCGACGGACTTCTCGGCAAGCGCCCGCGCCTCGAACCCGCGGCTGTCGAGGTGCATGGCGAGGTTTTCGCCATTCTGGCACCACTGATAGCCCGCGGACGCGATGCGGTCGCCGGCCTGCCGCCCGTCGGCCGTATGCGAGAACTGGCCCGTCCTGGCGAGGTAGGCCGCATAGGCCCGCGCAGCCTTGGTGAGAGCCGGATTGGCCTTGAGCGTCCCGAGCTTCTGGCGCCCGCGATAGGCATTGGTGAAATCGATGATCGCGGCTTCGACGGCAGGCGTATCGGGAAGGGTGGCGGGCATGGCATCCGGAGATTGCTGAAGTCGGGGAAAAATCGCCGCTGAGGGCGGCAAAGACAAGGCGGTCGAGGCTTGCACGGCGGCCGTTTGAAGGCATAAACAGCAACCAATTGTGGATGCTGCAACTTGTGACCCTGCAGCACTTGAGGCGTGCCCTTCGGGGCAGTATCGAGACCCCATGACAGACAAACCGATTCTGCCGGGACCCGGACCCATCGAGCCGGTCATGCTCAAGGATGCGCTCGAGGAGCGCTACCTGGCTTACGCCCTCTCGACCATCATGCACCGCGCGCTTCCCGATGTGCGCGATGGGCTGAAACCCGTCCACCGGCGCATCCTCTACGCCATGCGCGAGCTGGGCCTTGACCCCGACAGCGGCTACCGCAAGTGCGCCAAGATCGTCGGCGAGACGATGGGCAACTACCATCCGCACGGAAACCAGGCGATCTACGACGCGCTCGCGCGTCTCGCGCAGGATTTCGCCGTGCGCTACCCGCTGGTCGACGGCCAGGGCAACTTCGGCAACATCGACGGCGATAACCCGGCCGCCGACCGCTACACGGAAGCGCGCCTGACGCCCGTCGCCGCCGACCTCCTCGAAGGGATCGACCAGGACACCGTCGCCTTCCGCCCGAACTATGACGGTCGCGAGCAGGAGCCGTCCGTGCTCCCGGCCGCGTTCCCGAACCTGTTGGCTAATGGCTCAGCCGGCATCGCCGTCGGCATGGCGACCAACATCCCGCCGCACAATGCCGACGAGCTGTGCGCGGCGCTGCTGCACCTGATCAAGCACCCGAACGCGACCATCGAGAAGCTGGTCGAGATGATCCCGGGCCCGGATTTCCCGACCGGCGGCGTGCTGGTCGAGCCGCGCGACAGCATACTCGAAGCCTACAAGACCGGCCGCGGCGGCTTCCGCCTGCGCGCCAAGTGGGAGCGCGAGGAGACCAGCCGCGGCGGTTACCAGATCGTCGTCACCGAGATCCCCTACCAGGTCCAGAAGGCGAAGCTGATCGAGAAGATCGCCGAGTTGCTGACCGAGAAGAAGGTGCCGCTTTTGGGCGACGTGCGCGACGAGTCCGCCGAGGAGGTGCGCCTGATCCTGGAGCCCAAGAGCCGCACGGTCGATCCCATCCTGCTGATGGAGAGCCTGTTCCGCCTGACCGAGCTGGAGGTCCGCTTCGGCCTCAACATGAACGTGCTCTCGGCCGGGCAGATCCCGAACGTGCTCTCGCTGCGTGACGTGCTGAAGCAGTGGCTCGAGCACCGCATCGAGGTTCTCGTGCGTCGCTCCGAATATCGTCTGAAGAAGATCGAGCACCGCCTGGAAGTGCTCGACGGCTACCTGATCGCCTATCTCAACATCGACGAGGTGATCCGCATCGTCCGCTTCGAGGATGATCCCAAGGCCAAGCTCATCGCCCGCTTCAAGCTCTCGGAGGTCCAGGCCGACGCCATCCTGAACCTGCGCTTGAAGAGCCTGTCGAAGCTGGAAGAGGTCGAGATCAAGGCCGAGCACGACAAGCTTTCGAAGGAGCGGCGCGAGCTGAAGCAGCTCCTGAAGTCCGACGAGCTGCAGTGGGAGCGCATCTCGGAGGAGGTGCGCGCCACACGCGAGCGTTACTCGAAAAAAACGGAGCTCGGCCGCCGCCGCACGACGTTCGCGGACGCCCCCGAGATCGACGTCGATCTCGACGCCGCGCTTGTCGAGAAGGAGCCGATCACCATCATCCTGTCTGAGAAGGGCTGGATCCGCGCGCTCAAGGGCCACCAGGACGACCTGTCGAAGCTCGACTTCAAGCAGGGCGACGGCCTGAAGCGCGCCGTCAAGGCCCAGACCACCGACAAGCTCGTGCTCTTCGCCACCAACGGCAAGTTCTTCACGCTGGAGGCGAGCCAGCTTCCCGGCGGCCGCGGCCACGGCGAGCCGGTGCGGCTCATGGTCGATCTCGAGGAGAACCAGGACTTCGCCGAGAGCTTCGTCTACGAGCCCGGCCGCAGGCTTCTGGTGGCAAGCACGGGCGGCTACGGCTTCGTCGTCGCCGAGGACGAGGTCATCGCGTCGACCCGCAAGGGCAAGCAGATCCTGAACGTCGCCGCCGACGAGGAGGCCCGCGTCTGCGTGCCGGTGGACGGCGACCACGTCGCCACCATCGGCGAGAACCGCAAGATGCTGGTGTTCAAGCTCGACGAGGTCAACGAGATGACGCGCGGCAAGGGCACCATCCTGCAGCGCTTCAAGGACGGCGCGCTGGCGGACGCCCGCGTGTTCTACAAGAAGGAGGGCTTGACCTGGCTCGACGCCGCGGGGCGCACCTTCACGCTCGAGTGGTCGGAGCTGCGCGAGTGGGTCGGGGCCCGTTCCCAGGCCGGGCGGCTCGCGCCGAAAGGCTTCCCGCGCTCGAACAAGTTCGGCCCGCCGTTCCGCTAAAAGCCACGCTGGACATAAAAATTCAGCAACGCCGCATACTTGGCCGTGGCCACGCTTGCCTCCGGCCGGGCACCCCGGTAGGAGAACAGCATGGGGTGGAGTGTGAGATCATCGCGCAGTGCGGCAGTGCGTTCGGGCCTGGGTCGGGCAGCGGCAGTGTTTGCGCTTGGGATCGGCCTGTCCATGCCCGCGATGGCTGAGGACGCGCCTGCCGCGGCATCGGAAGGCGTTCCGCCGGCGGAATCCGCCACCTGCACCAAGGTCGAGTTCGAGAGTGCGGTCGACAGCGCCGCCGAGTCCCTGCGCGACCTCAACAACCGGAACCGCCCCGAGTTCCAGTCCAAGCTGCGCCAGTTGAAGGAGAAGCGTGGCTGGAATGACAGCCAGTTCCTGAAGGAAGCCGAGCCGTTCGTTAAGGACGACCAGATCGGCGACTTCGATTCCAAGACCGACGAGCTTCTGGCCTCGATCTCGACGCTCGGCCAGGAAGGTGCCAGCGCCCCCGAGCCCAACTGCACGATGCTGGGCGAGCT
>JAFKKW010000569.1 GCA_017304275.1 Hyphomicrobiales bacterium
GGCAGTTGTCGATGCCGGTCAGGTGATCGTATCGCTCGGCGCCCGCGTCCTCGGCCGTACGGCTGCCGAGGATATCGTCGCGACCGATGAGAAGGGCGAGGAGACGGTCATTCTCAAGGCCGGCGAGCTGATCGAGGAGAGGCACGCCGACGCCATCGAGAAGGGCCAGATCCAGGAGGTCCGCATCCGCTCGGTGCTGACCTGCGCGACCATCACCGGCGTTTGCGGCAAGTGCTATGGCCGCGACCTCGCCCGCGGAACGCCCGTCAACATCGGCGAGGCGGTCGGTGTCATCGCCGCCCAGTCGATCGGCGAGCCGGGCACGCAGCTCACGATGCGTACGTTCCACATCGGCGGCACGGCGAACGTCGTCGATAGCTCGTTCATCGAGAGCAACTTCAACGGCAAGGTGAAGATCAAGAACCGCGCCATCGTCAAGGACGGCCAGGGCCGTCTCATCGCCATGACGCGCACTATGTCGATCGTCATCGTCGATCAATCGGGCAAGGAGCTTGCGACCCACAAGATCCAGTACGGCGCCCGCCTGCACGTCGACGAGGGCGACGAGGTGAAGCGCGGCACGCGCCTCGCCCAGTGGGACCCCTACACGCGTCCGATCATCACCGACGCCTCGGGCAAGATCGAGTTCGAGGACCTGATCGAGGGCGTGTCGGTGCGCGAGCAGACGGACGAGGTGAAGGGCACCACCAACCGCGTCATCGTCGACTGGCGCGCCACCCCGCGTGGCGCCGAGTTGAAGCCGGCGATCGTCATCAAGGACGCCAAGGGCAAGCCCATCAAGGTGGCCCGCGGCGGCGATGCCCGCTACCTGCTGACGGTCGATGCCATTCTTTCGGTCGATCCCGGCCAGGAGGTCAAGGCAGGCGACGTCATCGCGCGTATCCCGCTGGCATCCGCCAAGCAGAGCGACATCACGGGCGGTCTGCCGCGCGTGGCCGAGCTCTTCGAGGCGCGCCGTCCGAAGGATCACGCGATCATTGCCGAGATCTCGGGCACCGTCGAGTTCGGCAAGGATTACAAGAACAAGCAGCGCATCTCCATCAAGCCCGATGATGAGAACGAGGAGGCGGTCGAGTACCTGATCCCCCGCGGCAAGAGCCTGGCCGTACAGCCCGGCGACCGATCCTGGCCATCAAGGGTGTCGAGGAGCTTGCCAACTACCTGATCAACGAGATCCAGGACGTCTACCGACTGCAGGGCGTGACCATCAACGACAAGCACATTGAGGTCATCGTCCGGCAGATGCTGCAGAAGGTCGAGATCACCGATACCGGCGAGACCGACTTCATCAAGGGCGAGCAGATCGACCGCATCGAGTTCGATGAGGAGAACGCCAAGATCGAGAAGGCCGGCAAGCGCCCGGCCTCCGCGACGCCGGTTCTGCTCGGCATCACCAAGGCCTCGCTGCAGACCCGCTCGTTCATCTCCGCGGCGTCGTTCCAGGAGACCACCCGCGTGCTGACCGACGCCGCCGTCATCGGCAAGTCGGACACGCTCGAGGGCTTGAAGGAGAACGTCATCGTCGGCCGCCTGATCCCCGCCGGCACCGGCGGCATGCTGCGTCAGCTGCGTCGCATCGCCTCCAAGCGCGACGAGCTGATCAGCAAGGAGAAGGCGCGCTCCGATGCAGAGAAGGCGCTCTCGCCTCCGGGCGAGGCGGGCCTGCCCGCGCGCCGTCGCCGCCGCGTTGCGGAGTAGCGGACGGCCGCGCGGCGGCTGACAGGGAAAAAGATGCGAGGCGGCCGGGCATCCCGGCCGCCTTCGTCGTT
>JAFKKW010000124.1 GCA_017304275.1 Hyphomicrobiales bacterium
AGACCCCATTCATGACCGACAAGCCCACCGTGGCGAGCACGCTCTCCCCGACCGACGTGCTGGCCCCTCACGACACCACCGGGGAAAGCACGCCGATTTTCCTGCTGTCCGACGCCGCACCGGTGTCCGCCAACGGCGACCTGGGCGCGGAAGCCAAGCGCTGGCTCGAGGCGCACCGCTTTACCGGCAGCGCCCGGCGGCAGATCGTCCTTCCGGGAAGGGCGGGCGCCATCGGCGGCGTCGCCCTCGGCCTCGGCAACGGGACGGCCGGCGACCCCTCGGGCCCGTCCGAGCTTTTGATCGGCCAACTCGCGGCAAGCCTTCCCGCCGGCCTCTACCATCTGGCGGCACCAGCCGCCGACGCCGAGCTTGCGGCCATTGCCTGGGGCCTCGGTGCCTACCGCTTCCGCCGCTACAAAAGCGCGCCGGCCGATACCGCACCGCCCCGCCTCAAGGTACCCCAAGGCCTCGACTATCAGGCGGTGGTCGACCAGGTTGCCGCCGTATGGAAGGGCCGCGACCTGATCAACACGCCGGCCTCCGACCTCGCACCCGAGGATCTGGAAGTCGCCGCCGCACGCCTCGCCGAGACCTACGGTGCGAGTCTCGAAGCCACGGTCGGGGACGACCTCCTCGCCAAGGGCTTCCGGATGATCCACGCCGTCGGCCGCGCCAGTCCCCGCGCGCCGCGTCTGATCGACCTGCGCTGGCAGAAGCCCGGCGGCGCGAAGAACGCCCCCACGCTCACCCTCGTCGGTAAAGGCATCACCTTCGACACCGGCGGCCTCGACATCAAGCCCGCCTCCGGCATGCTGCTGATGAAGAAGGACATGGGCGGCGCGGCGGCCGCCCTCACGCTCGCCGAGCTGATCATGAGCCGCGGCCTCGACGTACGCCTGCGGCTTCTGATCGCCGCGGCCGAGAACAGCATATCGGGCGACGCCTTCCGTCCCGGCGACGTGCTCCTGAGCCGCGCCGGAAAAACGGTAGAGATCGGCAACACCGACGCCGAAGGCCGCTTGGTCCTCGCCGATGCCATCTCGCTCGCCGACGAGGAGAGCCCCGACACGATGCTCGTGTTCGCCACCCTGACCGGAGCCGCCCGTGTCGCCCTCGGCCCCGATCTGCCCGCATTCTTCTGCGACGACGAGGCCTTCGCGACGGCGCTCGCCGCCGAAGCCCAGGCCGTCGGGGATCCGGTCTGGCGCTTGCCGTTCTGGCCGGGCTATGAGCGCCACCTCGAAAGCGAGGTCGCCGACATGAATAACGTCTACGAGGCACCGTTTGCCGGCGCCATCACGGCCGCCCTGTTCCTCAAGCGCTTCGTCAAGAACGCCAAGCGGTTCGCCCATTTCGATCTCTACGGCTGGCGTCCGGCCGCACGCCCCCTCGGACCCAAGGGCGGCGAGCCGCAGACCGCGCGCGCGATCTTCTCCCTGCTGTCGAAGGGGCCCTCCGCATGACGGACGAGACGCCGGAGCGGGCGAATGCGGACGGCGGGCCTCCCCCGCTGCCGCACCCGCTCGACCCGCGCCGCCATGCCGTGCGTCCGGATCTCGCCGCGCTCTCGCTGCGCGGACAGGTCGATGCACCGCGCTATTCGGCCGGTGTCATCCGGCAGGTCACACGGCCCGCCGTACCGCTGAAGCGCGAGCCGAACCCGAATTTCGGCCTCGAGAACGAGGTCATCTACGGAGAGCTGGTGAGGGTCTACGACGAGCGCGAAGGCTGGGCCTGGGTGCAGATCGAGCGCGACCGCTACGTCGGTTACGTGCCCTCCGCCGCGCTGACCGGCGAGATCATGCCGATGACCCATCGCGTCAAGGCGCTCGGCACCTTCATCTACCCGGGACCCGACATCAAGACGCCGCCGGTCATGCACCTGCCGCTCAACGCCGAGCTGCGCATCGCCGAGTGGGGCGAGCGCTTCTGCCGTCTCGAGCGGGGCGGCTTCGTCGTCACGCGCCACATCGGCGAGCGCGACCGCTACGAGCGCGACTTCGTCGACATCGCCGAGCGCCTGATCGGAACGCCCTACCTCTGGGGCGGCCGCACGCGCATCGGTATCGATTGCTCGGGCTTGGTCCAGATCGCCTTGCAGGCGGCCGGCATCGACGCCCCACGTGATACCGACATGCAGGTCGCCGAGCTCGGCGAGCCGGTCCCGATCCCCACGGAGCTCGACGGACTGAAACGCGGCGACCTCGTGTTCTGGCCCGGCCATGTCGGCATAATGTCCGACGCGGTGATGATGGTGCACGCCAACGCCCATCACATGGCCGTGGCGGTTGAGACGCTGCCGGAGGCTGCCGACCGCATCGCCAAGCAGTCCTCTCCTCTCGCCGCCATCCGCCGCCTCTCACCTCGCGCCGGCGCGACGGGCTAGAGCGTTTCTGTTTTGGATGGAATGGGCTCAGTCGGCGCAAAGCGCGTCTGAACTCCGGCCGTTGCCGGAATGACGTTGAGTTTGGACTGCCATATCCCTCACGTCATCCCGGCGAAGGCCGGGATCCAGACACGCCGATTGCTCACGAGGCCATGGTTTCACTCAAGCCGGAAAGCCTCTATGAGGTCCCCACGGAGCCCATGCACCTCCGTCGTTCCGGGAGTCACGGCAGAGCGATGCTTCGCATGGACGTGAGCTTGGCGGGAATGACGGAGAGGTCTTACAACCGCCGCCGGTACGGCAGAAAGTGCCGGTCGCGGCACTCCGCATCGCCATCGGGCGCCGGCCCGTTGCGCAACACAAGCCCCGGGCCGAGATGGACGTGCGTCTCCAGCCCTTGAGCAGCGCCCGTCGCCATACTGACCCATTTCCGCTGAATCACGCCGCCGTCCACGACCCGCTCGAGCAGCAGGACGAGTTGGTCGAGCGTCTCCAGCGCCCGGTCCTCGTACGTCTCGCCCGCGAGCGAGATGTCGAAACGCCCAGTCTGGCGCAGCGCAACCGCAACCGGGCACGCGGTTGCCAGATGCGGCTCGAGCGATAGCAGCCAGCTCTCGCCTTCGCGCGCCTCGACGGTATGCGCCACGTCGGAGATCGTCGGCACCCAGTAGCGGATCTGTTCGATGGTCGCTTCGACCGAAGGCCCGCGCAGGCTCCCTGGCGTTGAGCTCATGGATCACACCGGAACAAGGAAGGTTGGTAAAGGATGTCGCAAAACTTCCGTCGCCTCAAGCAGAATGAGGTCACGGCGCAGGACGGGAAAATCCCCCGCACGACAGCGGTCAGCCTGCGATCGCAGCCCGGTGTGTCACCTTGATGTCCAAAGCTGCGGCGAGCAGCGCTTTCGTGTAATCGGCTTTCGGCGCCGTGAAGATCTCGTCGGCCGGCCCCTCCTCGATGATGCCGAAGATCGACAGCCGCGGCGAGAGCGAGCCGTAGGGATCCTGGAACACCACCTGCATCTCGCGCCGCAGCGGACGCATCTCCTTCGAGGACAGGCCGTCGATGCGACGTCCCATGTAGACGATCGGCCCCTTGGACGAGATCAGTCGTAAAATGGCGAGTCCGAGCGTCGTCTTGCCCGAGCCCGACTCGCCCACCACGCCGACCGTCTGCCCGGCCAGGATCCTGACCGACACGCCGTCCACCGCCTTGACGTGATCGACGGTCCGCTGCATCAGGCCGCGCTTGATCGGGAACCAGACCTTGAGATCGCTCGTCTCCGCGATCACCGGCGCATCCGCCTTGAACACCGGTGGCTGTCCCTTGGGCTCCGCGGCGAGAAGGTGTTGCGTGTAGGGATGCCGGGGCGCGGTGAACAGCTTCTCCGTCGCCTCTTCCTCGACGATCAAACCGTTCTGCATCACATAGACGCGTTCGGCCATGCGCCGCACGATGCCGAGATCGTGCGTGATGAGCAGCATCGCCATGCCCATCTCGCGCTGAAGGTCACGCAGAAGCTCGAGGATCTGTGCCTGGATCGTCACGTCGAGCGCCGTCGTCGGCTCGTCGGCGATCAGAAGATCCGGCTCGTTGGCAAGCGCCATGGCGATCATGACGCGCTGGCGCTGCCCGCCCGAGAGTTGATGCGGAAACGCATCGAGACGCTTTTCCGGCTCCGGAATGCCGACCTTGGTCAGAAGTTCGAGCACGCGCGCCCGCGCCGCCGCACCGGAGAGTCCGCGATGCAGCTTCAGCATCTCGCCGACCTGCCGCTCGATGGTGTGCAGCGGATTGAGCGACGTCATCGGCTCCTGGAAGATCATCGAGATCCGCCCGCCGCGGATCCGCTTGAGCTCTGCCTCCGACGCCTTGAGCAGATCCTTTCCCTCGAAGAAGATCTCGCCCGTCGGATGCGACGCGGGTGGATACGGCAGGAGCTTCAGGATCGAGAGCGCCGAGACCGACTTCCCGCTGCCGGATTCGCCGACCAGCGCTACCGTCTCGCCCCTGTTGATGCGGAACGACACGCCCTTGACCGCCGTCGTCGTCGCCCCGCCGGCGCGGAACGCCACCGACAGGTTCTTGACGTTGATCAGCACCTCCCGGGACATGGCTCCGCTCCTCAGGAAAAGGTCTTGCGAGGGTCGAGCGCGTCGCGAACCCCCTCGAAAACGAAGATCAGAAGCGACAGCATGATCGCGATCGAGAAGAAGGCGCTCATGCCGAGCCACGGCGCGCCGAGGTCGCCCTTGCCCTGCAGCAAGAGCTCGCCGAGCGACGGCGATCCCGGCGGCAGCCCGAGCCCGAGGAAGTCGAGCGAGGTCAGCGTCGTGATCGAGCCCGAAAGCTGGAACGGCATGAAGGTCAGCGTCGCGACGGCGGCGTTCGGCAGCACGTGCTTCCACATGATCGTCCGGTTCGAGAGGCCGAGCGCGCGAGCCGCCCGCACGTACTCGAAATTGCGCGCCCGCAGGAACTCCGCGCGCACCACGCCGACGAGGCTCGTCCATTGGAACGCGAGTAGAACGAGGAGCAACGTCCAGAACCCCGGCACGAGCACGGCGGCGATGATGATCAGCACGTAGAGCGTCGGAATGTTGCCCCAGATCTCGAGGAACCGCTGCATCACGAGATCGAGCCACCCGCCGTAGTAGCCTTGCACCGCCCCTGCCGCGACGCCGACCGCGCTCGAGAGCAGCGTCAGAATCAGGCCGAACAGCACCGAGATGCGGAACCCGTAGATCACGCGCGCGAGCACATCGCGACCCTGGTTGTCGAGACCGAGCCAGTTCCAGTTGCTGATCGCCATGTAGCGCGCCATCTGATCCGGCGGCGCTTCGCACAGCGGCGCCCGCGCCGCCCACTGCGGCGGCGCCGGATAACCGAGCCCGCCCTGCTGCTTGATGCCGTCACGCTCGATGAAGCAGCGCCCGTCGGCATCGACGCGGTTCGGATAGTCCTTGTTGATCGTGTCGTAGGAGTAGCGGATCGGCGGCCATAGCATCCAGCCGTTGGACTCGATCTCCTGGATGTTGACCGGGTCGCGATAGTCGGTCACCGCCAGGAAGCCCCCGAACTTCGATTCGGGATAGTTGACCAGCACCGGAAACAAGGTCTCGCCCTTGTAGCGCACGATCAGCGGCCGGTCGTTGGCGATCAGCTCGGCAAACAGCGTGACGAAAAACAGAACCAGAAAGATCACGAGGCTCCAATAGCCCCGTCTGTTCGCCTTGAAGTTGGCCCACCGCCGCTCGTTGATCGGCGACAGCTTGAACTTGGGCAGCATGCGCGTGAACAGCGGCGGCCGCACCGGATCGGCCCTGACCTCCTGCTCCACCGTCGCGTCCTCGTCCCGCCGGGCGTCCATGCCTCAGACCTCCCGGCTCTCGAAATCGATACGCGGATCGACGAGGGTATAGACGAAGTCGGTGAGCACGTTCACGACCAGCCCCATCAGCGCGAAGATGTAGAGCGTCGCGAACACCACGGCATAGTCGCGCTTGATCGCCGATTCGAAACCGAGCAGCCCCAGGCCGTCCAGCGAGAACACGGTCTCGATCAGCAGCGCGCCCGAGAAGAACGCGCCGATGAAGGCGGCCGGAAACCCGGCGATGATCAGCAGCATGGCGTTGCGGAAGATGTGCCCGTACAGCACCTCGCGCTCGCCGAGCCCCTTGGAGCGCGCCGTGATTACGTACTGCTTGCGGATCTCGTCGAGAAAGCTGTTCTTGGTGAGGAACGTCATGGT
>JAFKKW010000125.1:0-4075 GCA_017304275.1 Hyphomicrobiales bacterium
TGAGGCAGACGACGCGATCGCTCTGCGCCATGACGACGTGCAGGTCGTGCGAGATCAGGAGCACGCCGAGGCCGCGCGTATCGCGCAGGCGGCCAATCAAGCCGTACAGCTCCGCTTCGCCCACGTAGTCGACGCCGCGCACCGGCTCGTCGAGAACGAGCAGCTCGGGGTCGTTGAGCAGCGCGCGGGCGAGCACAACGCGCTGCAACTCGCCACCCGACAGCTCGCTCATTTGCCGGTCCGCGACGCGGGAGGCGCCGACCTCGGCGAGCACGCTCCCGATGCGGCTCGTGCGTGCGCCGTCGCCCAGGGCAAGAAAGCGGGTGACGGTCATCGGCAATGCGCGGTCGATCTCGAAGCGCTGCGGGACGTAGCCGATGCTGAGGCCGCGGCGCCGCTCGACCGATCCTGCGTCGGGCCGCTCGAGCCCCAGAAGCGTGCGCACGAGCGTCGTCTTGCCGGCGCCGTTGGGGCCGATCAGGGTCAGGATCTCGCCGGCGTGGATGTCGAGGTCGATGTCGGAGAGAATGGTGCGGCCAGTGCGCACGATCTTGAGCCCGCGGGCGCCGATCAGCGCGTCGGGGTCGAGGGGCGCGTCGTGGCCGCAGCAGGCATGATCGTGGGGATGGTCATGATCGTGCGCGTGGTGATGGTGGGGGGCATGTGCGCGCGCGGCGTCTGGGCCACGCACTGGCGCCGGTGCGGCGGTGCTCGGCCCCGCAGCCTTTCCGGGACGCTCGGTCATGCGTGATCGCGCCTTAATCCTTCTCTTCCGCCGCGCAGCGGGGACAGAGACCCTGAACCTCGACGAACTTTACACGGGCAACGAACTTCGCGCTATTCGCCGCCTCGCCGATCAGGTCGAAGATGTGCTGGCCGTCCACCTCGCCCACGGCGCCGCACTTCTCGCAGGAGAGGAACAACGGGCGGCGGCCCGTGCGGTGGTCCATCCGGCGGCAGGCGAAGAAGGCGTTCTTGCTCTCCAGGCGGTGGATGACGCCCGCTTCCAGCAGGGCGTCGATGGCGCGATAGATCGAGATCGGCGCGACGCGGGTGCCTTTGTCGGCCAGGCGGGCCAGGATCTCGTAAGCGCCGATCGAGGCGTAGGTCGCCGCGATTTCCTCGTAGACCATCTGGCGCAGCTTGGTGAAGCGCAGGTTCTTGGCCGCGAATTCCTCGCTCGCCCGCTCCACCGCCTTGGCCAGGCGCTTGCCGTCGTTCTTCTTGTCCGGCGGGGGGAATGCGGTCCGGTGCGCGACGTCCGACATTGGAGCCCTGTAGGTTACTGGGTTTTGAAACAGGATATCATGACGAATTCCCATGCCTAGACAGGAATGATACGAGGACGAGTTCCCAGCCGTTGAATTGGTCGTGAAAGAGACGTGTAAAGCCAATGCGGGATTTGCGAGCCTACCTGTATTGAGCCAGTATTGTCCGGTCCTGCTTTTTGCCATGTTTCTGTAGTTACTAGCATTTACCTCATCCGCCGGGAGTGCTCATCGTTCCGCGCGCTTTGTGAATTTAGGCGTCTTTTTTCTCAATGCCTGTTGCGTCTTCCTACATCATCGCGGCCCGGCGCTCCGCCCTCGGCCGAATTGGCGGGTTGCACAAAAATCGACGCCTGGCCGAGTTGTCCGCCCCCGTGGTGCTCGTGGCGCTGGCGGATGCCGGGCTGACAGCGGATGCGGTCGACGAGCTGATCGTCGGCAACGCGTCCGAGGGCGGCAATCCCGCGCGGCTGATCTCTCTGGCGGCCGGTTTGCCGGAGACGGTGGCTTCGCACTCCATCGACCGGCAGTGCGCCTCGGGGCTCGACGCGATCATCGGCGGTGTCCGGCTGGTCGAGGCCGGCGACGCCGATGTGGTGGTGGCAGGCGGTGCGGAATCGCTTTCGACGGCGCCCTGGCGCGTCGCCAAGCCCCGTAGCCTCTATCAGCTGCCGCATTTCCTCAGGGTCGAACCCATGGCCGCCGACTTCGCCGGCGAAGCGCCGTTCGAGGCGACCGAGCTGTTGCCGCAGCGGCTCGGGATCAGTCGCGCCAAGCAGGATCTGGTGGCCATGCAATCGCATATCAAGGCGGAGGCTGCGCGCGAGGCCCGCCGGCTCGCGGGCGAGATCGTGCCGTTGCGGCGCAATGCCGAGGAGGCCCGTGACGAGGGCGTCGGGTCGCTCGACCTCGCGGAGCTGGAGGAGATGACACCCTTCGCTCCGCCCGACGGGACGCTGACACCCGGCAACACCAGCAGCCTGCGCGATGGGGCGGCGTTCGTCGTCATCGTCAGCGAACGGGTCTGGGCCGCGCGCGGGAAGCCGGGCGCCCTGCGGCTGGTGTCGACGGTGGCACGCGGTGTGCCGCCCGACAGCGACGGCGAGGCGCCGATCGCGGCCATGCACAAGCTCTACGACCGCCTGAACGGGTTCAAGCGCGACGACATCGGCGTGTTCGAGCTCAGCGAGAGCTCGGCGGCGCAGGAGATTGCACTGGCCGCTCTTTTGAACATCGATCCGGCGCGTATCAATCCCAATGGCGGCGCGATTGCGCGCGGGCATCCGCTGGGCGCGGCGGGCGCCGTGCTCGTCGTGCGGCTGTTTTCGGATCTCGTTCGCTCGCCCCTGCCGACGGCCGGGCGCTATGGCGTGGCGACGCTCGGCGCCATCGGCGGGCTCGGCCTCGCGGCGCTATTCGAAGCCGTGCATTGACGCGTGCTCTTGTTGCGACGGATCGTGCGGCGATGACGCGTTAACGCTGACATTAAATCGCCGTCATGTGCTCAGCTCGCCGCAATCCCGCCGTGTTGAGGCCGAGGAATGCAGGCGGCCGGGAAGACTAGGACGATGTGCAATGGGCGAGGTGCGCCCGCGCTCCCTCACTTGAGCGTTGAAGGGAACCGAACATATGGGCTGGGACGTCAAGGCCACGGCGGACGGAGTCGTCCAATCTCTCCCGACACTTCCAAACATCACGCAGGACATTTCAGCGTCGCAGGCGGCGAACTGGGTGATGACGGGTCTTGCGGTGCTGGCGGTGGCGAGCGTGCTGATCCGTTTCCTCCCGCGGCTGTGGACTGAGATCGAGAAGGTCCTGTTCACGAACTGGCGGCTGGCGCTGATCGGCGCGGCGGCGCTTCTGCTCTCGCTCGCGGGCGGCTGGACAACCTGGGACGGCATGCGGAACTTCACGGGCGAGTCCGTGCTCTCCGCCATGTTCACGTTCGGCATTCACGGTATCATGCTGATCGTCGCGTGGCTGATCGGCGAGAGCTTCGCCACCGGCATGAACCAGGTGCGCGGCAAGCATGGCCGCACGATCAGCGCGCCGATGGTGGCGCTGTCGGTGCTCGGCGGCGGGCTGTTGCTGGTCGCGCTGGTGATCGGCATCATTCACACGAGCGTTTCCAGCGATCAGCTCCTCTACGGCTTCGCCGGCGCCGGTGTGCTTTTGCTCGCCGTCGCGTCGGTCATGCTGTTCTCGAAGAGCGACGTCATCCAACCCTATGCGCAGGGCGTCCGCATCATCGCCAAGAATGCGATGCTCTGGGTGATGTTCCTCGCGTGCATGGCGACGAGCGTATTCTTCTCGTTCGACAGCCGCTTCAACGTCATTTTCCCCAAGGATCAGCGCGAGCGCGCGGCCGAGATCCGCACCAAGAACCAGGTCGCGGGCGTGGTCGCCGACATCGGCGAAACGATCACGAGCCGGCGCATCACGGAATCTGAGAAGCTGTTCCAGAGCGACGGCTGGCACGCCTACGAGACGCAGCTCGCCAACCTTTCGAAGGCCTCGGAGGGCGCGGAGCGCGAGATCGAGGCGCACTTCACGCGGCAGATGGAAGCGCATCGTGCGTCGATCGCCGAGCAGCAGGAGCGTGCGGCGACGGCCACCAGCGGACAGGCGGGACTGGTCGGCAAGAAGGTGGCGCTGACGGATGAGCTGTCGCGGCTCAAGGCCGACCGGCCGGGGCTCGCGGCCGAGCTCATGGGTAAAAAGGGCGAGCTCGATTCGCGCGCCAAGGAGATCGATGCCAAGCGCGTCGAGGCGATGGCCGAGGACAGGGGCGTCGAAGGTACCTTGAA
>JAFKKW010000125.1:4091-10224 GCA_017304275.1 Hyphomicrobiales bacterium
TGAAAGTCGGCAAAGGGCCGATCTACCGCGAGCGCATGGCCGAGCTCGGCAAGCTCCGCGACTACTACAAGATCGGCGAGGAGCGCGTGAAGGACGCTCAGAAGCGTCTCGACGCCGTCGATACGCGCGTTGCGCAGATCGAGCGGGAGCTGGCGGGCGTCGACGGCGAGCTTGCGAAGCTCAAAGGCGAGGCGACGACCGCAGAGCAGCGCATCGCTGCGGCGGAATCCTCCCAGCTCGGTCAGGAGGGGAAGAAGGTCGATCCGGCGCGCGTTCGGGCGGCGTTCGAGAGCGCCCGCGCGGCGTTCCGCCAGGATCCGTCGGCCGAGACGCTCGGCAGCCTGCATCAGCATTGCGTGCAGCTCTACGACGCCATGATCAGCACGGATGCTACCAAGGAGCGTGTGCGCGCGATCGACTGCGATCCCAAGCAGGCGGTCGAGGCGGCGGCGCTGGTATTCGCGCTCAACACGGGACTGAGGACGTTCGAGGCGCACTGCGCGGGCGGCGACAAGATCCCGGCCACCGGCGGCGTCGATCCGCTGCTGACGTTCGGGCGCACGTGCCTGCGCGATTCCGGGCTGCCGAGCACGGACGCCAATACGCTCGGCGAGCGTCTTTCGTTCGTCGATCTCAATCGCGACGACAAGGCGCACAACTTCGTCGTCACGCTCAACGCATTCCAGGACGGCAACCGGCTGGCCTATCTCGCGCTCGCGATCGCCATCGGCATCGACAGCCTGATCTTCATGACCGGCCTGTTCGGCGCCAACGCGGTGCGCTCGCCGCTCTCGGACGTGCCCTCGATGAAGGCGCGCAACTCGCAGGAGCTCAACGCGATGATCGAGACGGCGCTGCTGCCGGATACGTTCCGCAAGGCGCGTCTCGTATGCCAGGCCATGCACCCGATCGAGAATACCGAGGGCTATTCGAACGAGGTGCGGCTCGACGAGCTGGATCCCGAAACGGCGGTGCAGGTGCGCGACGTGCTCAATGCGGGCGCGATCATCGGCGCGGTGCGGCGCGGCGCAGAGCCGGACCATTATCTCGTTCGCTCGGAGCTGCTCGAGTTCCTGAACACGGTCATCAAGCGCGAGCTCGAGACCAACAAGGACCGGGCGGAAGCCGGGATGATGATGGACCAGATGGAAGACCAGCTCGTGGTGGCGCTGCTGCCGGAGGTGGCTCTCAATTCCGAAGCGGTGCTGAGCGAGCTGGTGCCGATGGACGACGATCGCGGGTTCACGTCGCAAGTGTCGCTCGGCGACGTGGACGAGGACGTGCGGCCGGTGATGCTGAACGTGCTCAACACCGGCGCGACGTTCTCGCGCGTACAACGCATCCGGGGCTCGGACAGCTATTACGTCCACAAGGACCTCTACAAGACGCTGGCCCGCATCCGCGCGCGCGAGGTCGGGCGCGGCGGGGTGCGGCTGGGACAGCTCGCGGCCGGGCGCCGCGCGGACGCGCGGCCGGGAGGCTCGATCACGCCGCCGCAGCGGGCGCTGGCGGATCACACCCGTCCTCAGATCGCCGATGACGACGGCGAGCAGGAGCCGGCGAACTATCTCGGTGCTCTTGTCGAGTCGTTCGGTGTGGCGCCAGAGGCGTTCACGTCGCTCAACGGATCGGCCTACGACGCAGCGCGTCTCGCGGGTGATGCGATGAAGGAGCTGCGGCAAAGCAACCGGGCGCTCGATCAGGAGCTCATGAGCCGCGACCGGCAGGAGCATGGCCGTCTCGAGCGCGTGTTCGCGCACTTGGAAGACGGACTTCCTCCGGAGGACGGGGTCAGCCGGCAGCAACTTGCCAGCGCGTGGGATGAGGTCGAGCAGAACTGGGATGTGATCATGCTGCTTCCGAGCGGGCCTTACGAGGCGATGCTCCAGGATCTCGTCGAGCAACTCGAGCCGGACAGCGGCGCCGGGATGCTCAAGGGCGAGGATCAGATCCTGCTCGCCATCGCGCGGCGCATTCAGCAGCACCTGATGACTAATGCGCGCCGCACGGACCGGGACTGGATCACGCTCGAGAAGCAGCTTCAGCTCATTCTCAGGACGCAGGCGCAGCAGCAGGTCGCCGAGGGCGATGCGAAGCGCGCGCTGAACTGACGGTCACGGCGATACTAAGTAGAAGCCCGCGTGGCGCAGATGCGTCGTGCGGGCTTTCTTTTTTTCGCCATTGCCTTCGCGCCGTTCGGTCACGAGTTCCGCACTCTTCCGCCTCGGGATGAATTTATCGTTCGCACTTCATTTCTGTTTTGAGGAGATTGCCATGTCGTCTGTGCGGACGTTTTCTTCTCTTTTCGCTTTGGCCGCGCTGTGCGGCGCCTTTGCCCTGACGGGCTCGCCCGCCGAGGCCGCGCAAGTTCAGATCGGGGCCGAGCTCGGCCAGTCGACCATCGATCGCAAGGCCGGCGATCGCGTCTATCTTCGCCTTTCGCTCAAGACGCTGGCCGCCAGAAAGAAAGACGATCGGCCGCCGATCAACGTCGCGCTGGTGATCGACCGATCAGGCTCCATGTCGGGCGAGCGGCTCGCGGCCGCCAAGAAAGGCGCCGAGACGGCGCTCGAGCGGCTCGGATCCGACGATATCGTTTCGCTCGTCTCCTATAATCACGAGGTGGACGTGTTGGCCGAGGCCGGTCGGCTCGGGGCGCAGCGCGAGCGGCTTCAAAAGGCCATCAACGCACTCACGGCGAGCGGCACGACGGCGCTCTATGCCGGCGTCAAGGAGGGCGGCGAGCAGGTGAAGGCTCATCTGTCGGACCTCAAGGTCAATCGCGTGGTGCTGCTGTCGGACGGCTTGGCCAACGTCGGGCCGAGCACGCCGCGTGAGCTCGGGGAGCTTGGGCGCGAACTCGCGTCGAAGGGGATCTCCGTTTCCACCATCGGCCTCGGGCTCGAGTACAACGAGGACCTGATGCAGCGGCTGGCTGCGGCGAGCGACGGCAACCATGCGTTCGTCGAGCGTCCGAGCGATCTTGCCGAAATCTTCGACCGCGAGTTCGGCGACGCGCTGTCGGTGGCGGCGCGCGACATCATCATCCAGATCGAGTGCAAATCCGGCTTCACGCCGAAGCGCGTGCTCGGGCGGGAGGCTGACATCTCCGGCAACCGCGTGACGCTCAAGCTGAACCAGCTCCCGGCCGACAACGAGCGCTATGTCGTGGTCGAGCTCGACGTCCCGGCGGGGCTCGCTGCCGACAATGGCGAGGTGGCAAACGTCGCTATCGACTATACCGATCTCGACGACGGCACGCGGGGCTCGGCCGCGGCAGCGGTCGTGGCGCGCTTCACGGAGGATGCCAAGGAGGCCGAGGCCAGCGTCAACAAAGGCGTCATGAGCCAGGTCACGGAGCAGATCGCGACGGAGACCAGCGAGAAGGCCGTCGAGTTGCGCGACAAGGGCGACATCGTCGGCGCGCGCAAGATGCTCGAGGATAACGCGTTCTTCCTCAACCGGCAGAAGAGTGCGCTCGGCATGGGCGCGATGGCGGCGCCGCAAGCGTCGATCTCGACGCTCGACAAGCTCGAGGCGAAGAGCCGCGAGGCGGCCGAGAATCTCGAGGGCGAGAGCTGGGACAAGACGCGCAAGATGATGCGCCAGGACCAGCACAAGTCGAAGGTGCAGCAGACGTATTGACGGCGAGGCGGAGCGGGTTTGCGCCCGCTCCGTCTTGGTTTCCCGCAGTCGGAGAAAGCGGTCCTACGCCTTGTTGACGCTTTCGACGGCGAGGGCGGTCAGTTTGTTGTTCGCCGCCTTCTCCTGGTCCAGGATGTCACCGAGCATCTGATGGGCCTCGTCGTGACCGAGCGCCTTGGCCCATTCGCGCAGCGTGCCGTACCGCGAGATCTCGTAGTGCTCGATCGCCTGGCAGCAGCCGATGATGCCGGCGTTGCGGGCGACGGCGCCCTTGGCTTCGTCGATGACCCCTTCGCATTCCTTGATCAGGCCCTCGATGGCGTCGCACTTCTCGCCCTTCGCCTCCGCGCCGATGGACTTGAAGACCTTCTTCAGCGTTGCGACCTGGGTTTTTGTCTCGGACAGATGCTCCTTGAGGGCATCCTTAAGACCGGCGTTGCCAGCAGATTCGATGACGTTGGGGAGGGCTTTCAGGATGGCATTCTCGGCGTAGTAGACATCCTTAAGCGTGTGCTCGAATACGTCGCTCAGCGTTTTCATGGGGCGTCTCCCGACAGCGGATTGTTGCTTTACCGCCCCCATAACGTCGATCTCCCGCCGAAAGTTGCTCCGTTGGCCGTCGGATGCTCGAACCCGCTTTCGCCACCCATAAAAAAACGACGGCACGCGTGCCGCCGTTTTTTTTGAATAACAAGTCGGTGCCAGGCTATTTCGGTGCGAGCACCATCACCATCTGGCGGCCCTCGAAGCGGGGCTCGGATTCCACCTTGGCGATCGGCTCGACGTCGCTCTTGACGCGCTTCAGAACGTCCATGCCGAGATGCTGGTGCGCCATCTCGCGACCGCGGAAGCGCAGCGTCACCTTCACCTTGTCGCCTTCCTCGAAGAAGCGTTTGATGGCGCGCATCTTCACGTCGTAATCGTGATCGTCGATGCCGGGACGCATCTTGATCTCCTTGATCTCGACGATCTTCTGATGCTTGCGCGCTTCGGCGGCCTTCTTCTGCTCTTGGTACTTGAATTTGCCGAAGTCCAGAATCTTGCAGACGGGGGGCTCGGCGTCGGGGGAGACCTCGACCAGATCGAGGCCCGCCTGCTCGGCACGGGCGAGAGCATCAATCTTGCTCACAACACCAACATTCTGCCCGGTCTCATCAATGAGCCGTACTTCACGCGCCCGGATCGCGTCGTTGATCTTCGGGCCGGACGACTCGCGCTCGGGGGCGCCACGCATAGGCTTGCGGATGTTCAATCTCCTTAAATCGCTTCGGTCAGTCGGCAATAGCTAAGGCAGGTTCAGGCGGAACACAACGCCCCACCCCTCACTCCTTTGGGAGAAGGCGATACACCGTGAACTGCTGTTTGGCCGGAGCATTCAGACAAACGCCGCCCAAGTCAAGCCGGTCGAGGCTGATGCAACCCGGTTCGATGGGGACTAAACGCCTGAGCCGCCACGGCTCCTTCCGCCTGCCGTCGGCTGACCTTGGTCGTAGGCGGTCGAAAGATTCGTGCCGAGCAGGCTGTCATAGACGTCCAGGGTCTGGCGGCGCATGCTGTCCAGGCTGAAGCGGCCGATGGCCCGCGCACGGGCGCGGGCGCCCAGGGCGGCGCGCGCCTTCGGCGACAGGCTCAGGGCCTCGGCCATGGCGTCGGCGAGGGTCCGGGCTTCTCCCGGCGCGACCAGCCAGCCTGTGGCCTCATCGGCGGGGACGCTTGGAACCGCCGCGACTGTTTCCGGCGGGGCGCCAATATCGGTTGCGATCACGGGGCAACCCATGGCCTGGGCTTCGGTCGCGACCCGTCCGAACGCCTCCGGCTCGATGGAGGCGACGAGGGCGAGATGCGCGATGGCGAGCGCGGCAGGGATGTCATCGACATGGCCCGGCAGGATGACCTTCTGCTCGAGACCGGCGGCCTTGATCTCGCTTTCCAGTTGCTCGCGGTATCCGGTGCGGCCCTGGGCGTCTCCGGCCAGCACGACGAGGCTATCGCCAAGGCGGGCCTGCTCGTTCAGAAGCCTGGCCGCCGCGATGACCGTGCTCTGGCCCTTCCAGCTCGTGAGGCGTGCGGGCTGCAGGATGATGCGGGTCTCCGGCGTGGCGTGCCAGGCGCTGCGGAGGGCGGCTTTTCTGGCTTCGGAGATGGCACCCGGGTCGAAGACGTTTCCGTCCACGCCGCGATAGATGATGCGGATGCGATCGGCGGGCGTGCCGTAGCGCTGCTCGATCAGGCGTTTCGTGTACGCGGAATTGGCGATGACGATGTCGCCTTTTGCCATGACGGCATTGTAGGTGCGCTTGATGCGGGTTTTTTCGTTATAAGCGCCGTGGTAGGTGGTGACGAACGGGACGCCGGCGCGGCGGGCGGCGATCATCGCGCTCCAGGCCGGCGCCCTGCTTCGCGCGTGAACGAGGTCGACGTTCTCGTCGCGGATCATGCGGCGGCTGGCATGGGCGTTCCATAGCATGCGCGCAGGGTTCTTGGTGGC
>JAFKKW010000570.1 GCA_017304275.1 Hyphomicrobiales bacterium
TAACTTCTAGGCTTGGCCGATCAGGCACGGCGGGCTGCAAGAGGGGCGCGTAAGCGCTCCTTTTAGGTTTCTGGAACCGGCCGCGCGCTCGCGTCCTGTGGACGCCGTCATTCTCCTTGCGTATTGCTCGGGTCTAAAACAGGCCGGCGGAAGGGGCGGACCGGCTAGCCCGCAGGTCCGCGAGGCAACCACGAGGCGCGCGCGCCGCGCGTGTGAAAGAGGGGCTTCATATGCGCATTGCAGTGGTCGGCTCCGGCTACGTCGGCCTCGTCTCGGGCGCGTGTCTCGCGGACTTCGGCCATGACGTGACCTGCGTCGATAGCGACGCGACCAAGATTGAGGCGCTGGAGCGCGGCGTGATGCCGATCTACGAGCCGGGCCTCGACCAGCTTGTCGCCACCAACACCGCAGCACGGCGTCTTCTGTTCACGACCGATCTCGAGACGGCCGTGAGCCGGGCGGAGGCGGTTTTCATCGCCGTCGGCACACCGTCGCGCCGCGGCGACGGCCACGCCGATCTGTCCTACGTCTACGCCGTTGCGCGCGACATCGCGCGCAGCATCAGGGGCTTCACCGTCGTGATCACGAAGTCGACCGTGCCCGTTGGCACCGGCGATGAGGTCGAACGCATCATTCGCGAAACGAACCCCGACGCGGACGTGTCGGTGGTGTCCAACCCCGAGTTCTTGCGCGAAGGTGCTGCGATCGAGGACTTCAAGCGCCCGGATCGCATCGTCGTCGGCGTCGAGGACGAGCGCGCCCGCGCGGTCATGACGGAGGTCTACCGGCCGCTCTACCTCAACAAGGCGCCGCTGATGTTCACCGCCCGGCGCACGTCCGAGCTTATAAAGTACGCGTCCAACGCCTATCTTGCGATGAAGATCACCTTCATCAACGAGATTGCCGATCTCTGCGAGGCGGTGGGCAGCAACGTCCAGGACGTCGCCCACGGCATCGGGCTCGACAACCGCATCGGCAGCAAATTTCTGCACGCAGGCCCCGGCTACGGCGGCTCCTGCTTCCCGAAAGATACGCTGGCTCTCGTCAAGACCGCGCAGGACTACGACAGCCCCTTGCGGCTGATCGAGACCACGGTCGCGATCAACGACCAGCGCAAGCGCGCCATGGCCCGCAAGA
>JAFKKW010000571.1 GCA_017304275.1 Hyphomicrobiales bacterium
CTGGCCGCGCGCGCCTTGAAGCCCATCATCGTCATCGATCCCGGCCATGGCGGTGACGACTCGGGGGCCATGAAAAACGGCGTCGTCGAGAAGAACGTCGTGCTCGCTTTCAGCCTGATGCTCAAGGACAAGCTCGAGAAGACCGGGCGCTTCAAGGTGCTCATGACGCGCGACAAGGACGTGTTCGTTCCGCTCGGCAAGCGCGTCGACTACGCCGAGGAGCACAAGGCGAACCTGTTCATCGCGGTGCATGCGGACTATGCGAGCGGCAACTCCAATGCCCGTGGCGCGACCATCTATTCGCTGCGCGAGAACGTCGCCAACGCGCTGCAGCGCTCCGCCAAGGGCGAGGTGTCGAGCGCCGTGCTGACGAAGGACGAAGTCGAGGGCATGAAGCAGGCGAGCCTCGGCACCGATATCAGCGCCGTGAAGAACATCCTCGCCGATCTCGCCGGCCGCGAGGTGGACGTCACGCAGGAGCGCACCAACATCTTCACCCGCTCGGTCATCGAGTACATGGGTGCGAGCACGGAAATGCGGGCGAAGCCGGATCAGCAGGCCGCCTTCCGTGTTCTCAAGACGGCGCAGTTCCCGTCGGTTCTGATCGAGCTCGCCTATGTCACCAACAAGAAGGATGCGGCGCTGCTGACCTCGGATGCGTGGCGCGACAAGGTTTCGGATTCGATCATGACGGCGGTCGAGAACTACTTCGGGAACCAGATCGCGCGCCTGCCGATGTAAAGAGGAAGCGGGCGTCGAGCCAGCGGGCAGCGAGGCTGCTGGTCGTTAGACAAGAAGCTGAAACATGAAGGCCGGCCCGCAAGGGACCGGCCTTTTCTGTTTCGTGGCCGGCTTCGGGTCGCACGCCCTGCCGGCTAAGCTCAGTTAGGATCTACTTGGAGGATGCTGTTTAAGTCGCCAAAGGAGTACGAATTTCCATTCCAGATCGTGCCGAAGCTCATGGGCATGAGCGGCGCTCCTTGGTCGGGAGGCGTCGGTGGACCACTGACGAAGGTGCTTCAGCATAGTGCACTCCATCTTCCTGTTGGTGCCGTGATCCAGCTTCGAGCATCAAGGCCGGCGACAGCCGCGACACACCTCTCCCTCCGCCAGGGTTGGCGAAGCGAGACGACGA
>JAFKKW010000126.1 GCA_017304275.1 Hyphomicrobiales bacterium
ACGCGTGCCCCGCGTCGAGCCGCCATCTGCAGGGCGGGCGCGCGCACCGAGTCATGCTCGATGCCGGCCAGCGCGATCCGCTCCCACGGCGCCGACAAAGCCCATGTGTTGGATTCCGTCGCCCCGCTCGTGAACACGACCTCGCCCGGCTCCGCGTTGACGAGCGCTGCGACAGCCGCGCGGGCCTCGTCGATCAACGCACGCGCGCGACGGCCCTCGGCATGAACGGACGAGGCGTTACCGAACATATCGAGCGCCGCAACGACGGCATCGCGCGCTTCTGGCAGAAGCGGCGTTGTCGCGTTGTGGTCGAGATATGTGCGCTGAAGGCTCACTGCGTCGGTCTCTCCAGCGTCGTGATGGCGGGATCGGCATGCGGCACGTGGCCGACGCGCACCACGCCCGGAATGCCGTCGATGACGTCGCGCAGGCTGACGCTTGCGAGGAAGCCCTCGATGCGATCGCCGAGCGCACTCCACAGGTCGTGCGTCAGGCAGCGGCTCTCGCCGACGCATCCGCCCGTGCTCTCGCCGAAGCAGCGCGTCATGCGCGTGCCCTCCTCGACCGCCGTCATGATCTCGGCGACGAAGATCTCGGAAGACGGCCGGCCGAGCTTGTAGCCGCCATGCCGTCCGCGCACGCTTTCGACCAGCCCCGCGCGGCGGAGCTTGAGGAAAAGCTGCTCGAGATAGTCGAGCGAGATCTGCTGGCGCTGCGCGATGGCCGACAGCGGCACCGAGCCCCCGTCGCCGTGCTTTGTAAGATCGGCCATGGCCATGACCGCATACCGGCCGCGTGTATTGAGTTCCATCCGTCTCCACCGCTTGTCCGCACCCGCTGCGCGAGGGCGCATACCGCTTGCAACGAACCACCCCACGTGTGCTAAGAGACGCGGGCTGAGCGCGCGTACGCTGGGTTGAGCCCGAAAGTCGATCGCCTGAAGGCCTCGCTCTTTCGAACCGTTCTAAACTTGCAACCCGAATATGAAAATTCCGAGCGGGGAAATCAAGCATTCTCTTGGGCACGATATCGTGAACTTTGGATAACGCGTTTTCCGAGCGCCCAAGCGCCCCCGCTGAGCCCACCAACCCAAGAATTCGAAGCGAATAGGGAAATAATGCCCGAGCTGATCATAAATGGGCCCGCGGGCCGCATCGAAGCCCGCTATCACCACGAGCCCGCGGCCGATAGCCCGATCGCCCTGATCCTGCATCCGCACCCGCAGTTCGGGGGCACGATGAACAACCAGGTCGTCTACAGCCTCTACTACACGTTCGCGCAGCGGGGCTTTTCGGTGCTGCGGTTCAATTTCCGCGGCGTCGGTCGCAGTCAGGGCTTCTGGGACGGCGGCCCGGGTGAGTTGGCCGACGCGGCCTCCGCGCTCGACTGGCTGCAGATGGTCAAGCCCGACGCGAAGTATTGCTGGATCGCCGGCGTGTCGTTCGGCACCTGGATCGCCATGCAGCTGTTGATGCGCCGTCCCGAGATCGACGGCTTCATCTGCGTTGCCCCGCCGTCCAACCTCTACGACTTCTCGTTTCTCGCTCCGTGTCCGTCCTCGGGGCTGATGGTGAATGGCGACAAGGACCGCGTCGTGCCGTCGAACTCCGTCGCCGAGCTCACCGGCAAGCTCAAGACGCAGAAGGGCATCAAGATCGACCACGAGATCATCCCCGGCGCGAACCACTTCTTCGAGGACAAGACCCCCGAGTTGGAAACGGTCGTCGGCGGTTATCTGGACATGCGCCTCGCCAAGGCGCTGAAGGACAGCGAGACCGCGAAGGAGCGTGAGAAGGAGCGCGAGGCGGCCCGTGAACGCGAACGCGAGCGCGAGCGCGAGGAAGCTGCGAGCGGCGCCGGCGACGTCGATGACGGCGACGACGAGTAGGTATACGTAAGTAACTCAACCTATACAAATCATGCGTCGGCGGATATTTCCGCCGACGTTTTTTTTGTGCACGCGCACAATCGAAGGGCAGGTGGCGCGCTCGCTGCGAGCACCATGATGAAAATGTGATCACAATTTCCCGGCACGGCGCTTTCTGCATTGACAGCGCCGTGAGTGATCTGGAACGATTTACGTAGGGATGTCGTGGGGAGCGCAGCCAACAACACAGGAACGTCTTCACCGGGTCGCCGAGTGATCGGGGAGAGGTTTGTGTGATCGAGGGTTCGCTCACGGCCTGTGATGTCGCTTAGGCAGGCGCGTGCCGCAGGGGTCGCGTCTTCGCACTGCGGAGCAGCACGTGCCAAAAGCCATAAAAACCTACGTAAGATGGGTGGACTCGATCAGTTGGTACACGGGCATTTTCGCCATGTACCTGATCTTTGTCCTGCTCGGCATCCTCGTCTACGCGTCCATCATGAAGGTGTTCTTCCTGCCGTCGAACTGGACGGTGGAGATGGCCCAGTTCGTCATGGTCGCCTACTACCTTCTCGGCGGCGCCTATACGCTGCAAACCGACGATCACGTCCGCATGGACCTGATGTACGGAAGCTGGTCCGAAAAAAAGAAGGCAAAGGTCGATCTCGTCACGAGTCTCACTTTGATCTTCTTTCTCGTCGTCCTCCTCATCGGCGGCATCGCGAGCACGCATTACGCCTACCACTACGCTGAGCGCAGTTTTTCATCCTGGCGGCCCTACATGCTGCCGGTGAAGGCCGTCATGACGTTCGGCATATTCCTCACCCTGCTGCAGGCCATCGCGCTTTTCTTCAAGGACTGGGCCACCGCCAGGGGCGAGCCCGCGGACTGGTTGACCGCCAACGATGAGACGCTTTCATGAGCTACGACCTGATCGCGCTTATGATGTTCGCGTCGATGATGCTGCTCCTGCTGTCGGGGCAGCGGATCTACGCCGTCATCGGTTTCGTCGGCGCCTTCTCATCGGCGATGAAGCTGATGAAATGGTACCCAATGCTGACGCTCCCCATGTTCGTGTTCATGGGGTACATGCTGGCGGAGTCGCGCATCGCCGACGACCTCTACCGCATGTTCCACGTCTGGATGGGTGGGCTGCGCGGCGGTTTGGCCGTCGGCACCATGCTGATGATGGTCATCATCTCGGCCATCAACGGCTTGAGCGTGGCGGGCATGGCCGTCGGCGCGACCATCGCGCTCCCCGCGCTGTTGAGTAGAGGCTATGACAAGGTCATGGTCTCAGGGGTGATACAGGGCGGCTCGACGCTCGGAATCCTGTTGCCGCCAAGCGTCGTGCTCGTCCTCTACGGCATGATCGCGCGCCAGCCGGTCGGCAATCTCTGGATGGCGGGCGTGTTCCCCGGCCTGCTGATGGCCTCTCTCTTCATCCTTTACATCGTCGTACGCTGCTGGTGGCAGCCGGAGCTCGGCCCGCCGCTCCCGAAAGAGGAGCGCGACAAGATCACGTGGGGCGAGAAGTTCAGGCTTCTGCGCGCGGGCGTCATTCCGTTGGTCATCTTCGTCTCCATGACCGGCCTTTTCCTCACCGGCGTGACGAGTCTGGTGGAAAGCTCGGCCGTCGGAGCCCTGTCCTCGATCGGCGCCGCGTGGCTGCGAGGTCGCCTGACATGGAAGGTCCTTCACGACACGACCAAGAAGACGCTCGGCATCAGCGCCATGTTCATGTGGATCATCATGGCGGCGCTATGCTTCGGCGCGGTGTTCGACGGCCTCGGCGCCGTGAAGTCGATCGAGCGCTTCTTCCTGTCCGACCTCGGGCTCACGCCGTGGGAGGTGCTGATCATGATGCAGGTGACGTTCCTCGTCCTCGGCATGTTCCTGGATGACACGGCCATGCTGGTCATCGTGGCGCCGCTGTTCATCCCGCTCGCAGGCTCGCTCGGCTTCGATCTGGTCTGGTACGGCGTGCTCTACACGATCACGTGCCAGATCGCGTATCTGACGCCGCCCTTCGGCTACAACCTGTTCCTCATGCGCGCCATGGCGCCGCCCGAGGTGACGCTTCCGGACATCTATCGGTCCGTCTTTCCGTTCGTCGGAATCATGTTGCTGTCATTGGTGATCATCGCGGTGTTCCCGGAGATCGCCACGTGGCTTCCGAACTACGTCTATTCCAAGTGATCTCATAGGAGTGTGGACGATGGCTAACGACGACAAGACCGCCACGACGACGAAGCCGGCCAAGGCGGGAAGCCGCCGCGAGTTCCTGAAGAAGGCCGGCGCGATGACCGCTGGTGTCGCCGGCGCGACGACGATCGGTGCGCCCTACGTCAAGGCGCAGTCGACGCCGATCAAGTGGCGCCTGCAGACCTACGCCGGCGCCGCACTCGGCCCGCACGTCACGAAACCCGCCGTCGACCACTTCAACAAGATCGCCAAGGGCGAGGCTCAGATCGAGCTGTACTACGCCGACCAGCTCGTCCCCACCGGCGAGCTCTTCCGCGCGCTCCAGGACGGCACCATCGACGCCGTGCATTCGGATGACGACTCGATGGCGGCTCCGGTCGAAGTGGCGATCTTCGGCGGCTACTTCCCGTTCGCCACCAAGCATCTCATGGATGTGCCGGTGCTCTTCGCGCAGTACGGCCTCGGAGACATCTGGCGCGAGGAGTACAAGAAGGCGGGCGGCGTGGTCTGGCTGTCTGCATGCGGCCAGGACGCCTGCCACTTCAACACCAAGAAGCCGCTCAACGCGCTCAAGGACCTCGAAGGGCTTCGCCTCTACACCTTCCCGACGGCGGGCCGCTTCCTGACGCAGTTCGGTGTCGTTCCCGTTGCCATCCCCTACGAGGACGTGCAGGTCGCGGTGCAGACCGGCGAGCTCGACGGCATGGCCTGGTCCGGCATTACCGAGGACTACACGGTAGGCTGGGCGGACGTGACCGATCACTTCCTGACCAACAACATGTCCGGCGCCTGGATCGGCTCCTGGTTTGTGAACGAGAAGAAGTGGGCGGAGCTTCCCCCGCATCTGCAGGAGCTTTGGCTCACCTCCGTGGACGCTTGCCATCACTACCGCAACTACTGGTACTGGGGCGGCGAGGCCAAGCTGCGCGCCACCGGCGACAAGCTGAAGCTGACGTCCATCCCGATGGAGGAATGGGCCGTCGTCGAGGCCGCCGCTCTCAAGTTCTGGGACGAGGTGGCCGCCGAGAGCGAGGTGAAGGCGAAGGTGATCAGCATCTTCAAGGAGTACAATGGACTGCTCAAGAAGGCGGGCGGCATTTACGCCGCGGCCTGAGGCAGGCAGACACTGAGAGCAATTCCAGCAGCCGGATCCGGGTCGCCGGGTTCGGCTGCTTCTCGATGCAGAGGGAGATACGCAGATGGCAGGACGTCTCGAAGGCAAGGTAGCGATCATCTCGGGCGGCGCGACCGGCATGGGCGGCGCTGCATCGAAGCTCTTTGCGGCCGAGGGCGCGAAGGTTGCCATTGTCGACCGCAACAAAGCCGCGGCGGATGAGACGGCAGCCGCCATTGTCGCCGCTGGCGGCGAGGCTGTTGCAATCGCCGCCGATGTCTCCGATGAGGCGCAGGTGGAAGCCGCCGTGCGTGCGACCAACGAGCGTTTCGGCACGGTCACCACGCTCTTCAATCACGCGGGCACCATCGTCATCAAGCCGTTCCTCGACACGACGCTCGAGGAGTGGGAGATGCTGCACGCCGTCAACGTCCGCTCCATGTTCCTCATGACCCGCGCCGTGCTGCCGCAGATGATCGCTAACGGCGGCGGCGCCATCGTCTGCACCTCGTCGATCTCTGCCGTCGCGGCGACGCCGATGGAGGTGCTCTACGACACCACCAAGGGCGCCTGCCACATGTTCGCGCGCGCTATCGCCGTCGAGTTCCGCGACCAGAATATCCGCTGCAACGCCGTTTGCCCCGGGTTCATCCGCACGCCCCACGGTCTGCGCGAGGTCGCCGAGCTTCAAGCGGCAGGCGTCGATGTCTCGGACGCGGCTATCGCCGCCCAGCAGGGCCGCATCGGCGAGCCCGAGGAGGTCGCCAAGGCGGCGCTGTTCCTCGCCAGCGACGAGGCGAGCTTCGTCAACGGCGCGCACCTGTTCGTCGACAATGGCTTTACCGCCATGTGACGCGGGCATGTGAGGCGAGCATCTGACGCGAGGCATAGGGATGTTGATGCGCGCCGGTCGCCTCGCATAGCATTGCGCGGGCAAGATGCGCGAGGCGGCCGCCGTGATTCCGACCAACAACACGATACCCTACACCGCGACGCCGCGCGTCACCTGGACACTGATCGGGCTCTGTATCGCCACCTATGTCTATCAGTTGACCCTGTCGCAGGCGGAGACGGAGGCGTTCTTCAATACCTACGCCCTCGTGCCGGCGCGTTATACCAGCGGCGCCTGGGACGCTGCCCACGACGCCAGCCGCGCCAACCTGCTGCCGTTTGTCAGCAACATGTTCCTGCACGGAGGCCTGATGCACATCGCCTCCAACCTGTGGGTGTTGTGGGTGTTCGGTCCTGCGCTCGAGGACAGGCTCGGCGCAGGGCGCTTTCTCGGTCTCTATCTGGCGTCGGGCCTGGCTGCGAGCCTGCTGCACTTCGTTTTCAATTTCTCGTCGGCGGTGCCCGCACTCGGCGCGTCCGGCGCCATCGCCGGCGTCATCGCGGCCTATGCCCGCCGCTTTCCGTACGCGTGGGTCAACGTGCTCCAGCCCGTCGTCTTTCTGCCGGTCTTCTTTTTCATGCCTGCGCTTCTATTCGCCGGATTCTGGTTTGCGACCCAGCTCATGCAGGGTTTGGGTTCGCTTGCGCTGCCCGGAGCCGGCGGTATCGCCTGGTGGGCGCACATTGGCGGCTTCATTGCCGGATGGATCCTGATCCGCCGCCTCGCGCCGCCGGCAAATGCCGCCGAGGAAACCCATGCCGCAACGCGATCGGCCCTTTGGCCTTGGACGACGTGGATGCGCTGGATGACATGGTGGTGGCGCCGCTAGAGTGCTTTCGGAAAAGTGGGAACCGAGTCATGGCGAAGCGGTACCCTCACGAAGTCCGATAAGAAGCACGGCCAAACAAAGACTCCAGAGCCGTTCCCCGATTCCAACAAAACCGGAACGCCTCTTGAGTCTTTCCGACACGAAGGGCGGCTCGGCATACGGAAGCAGATCCACCTGGCCACAGCCTGTGCCGGCGAAGGCCGGGCCGGAGTGACGTTGAGTTTGGCTCGGCGTCCCAGCCCTAAAACGTCCTCCTGGCGCTGGCCGGGATCCAGACACGCAGATGTTTCGCATTGCCGTGGTTCACCTGAATAGGAAACCACACCCGGCTCGAGCAGCGGGATTTCTGTCCGAATTTGTAAGTGACTTGTAATCGGCAATCGGCCGCCGAGCGATTGACGGCCCGCCGCGCATCCCGGTTACATCGTTTCCATGACAATGTGACGGGAGCGATCCATGCGGGAGCAGATAGGCGCCGCGGTGTCGTGGCATTGGACGACGGCGATGCGCCTATTGCGGCTCACGCCGCCCTGGGTGCTGCTCGTCCCGGCCGCCGGCGCGCTTGTGATTGCGCTCCTGAACACGCAGCCGGCGATCGCGCCCTATCTCACCAAGGACAGCGCCGAGATCATCTCCCCGATCATCCTGGCCTTCGGCGTGGCCATCGGCGCCTGGCTCGCCGCAACCCGCCCCGAGCCGTACTACAAATGGCTGGCCGTATTCGGATTGTGCCTTTTTCTGCGCGAGTTGCATTTCCGCGGCACCAACACCGGCTTCTATATCGCCATCGTCGTGCTGATCTGGTGGGCCTCCCATGCGCGCGATCGCCTCGAGCCGTTCATCTCGAACAAGACGGTCGTCACGCTGCTGATGGCTGTGCTCTGGACCTACTTCATCTCCAAGACCTTCGACCGCCACCTTTGGGATCGCGCCATGACGGGGACGCTCTCGCGCGATCTGTTCGAGGAGAACCTCGAGATCCTGGGCCATCTGCTGTTCGTGCTGCTGGTGATGGTGTCCGCGACGATCAGGCCTACGCCGGCGACGGCATCTGCCCGGCGGAATATATGAGCGGTGTCCCGCGTTAGGCCTGGGACTTTGCAAACGGCGCCGATGCGATCTTGACGACCGGTGCCGTTATCGCGCCCGCGATCAAGCCGACGATTGCCGCCCCGAACGCCCCGGCGATCCAGCCAAACGCCTCGCTTGCAACCGGCACGATGCCGCGCACCGCATCCGAGAGCACATGGATCCAGTGCTCGGGCGTGCTGATCCCGTACTCCTGCAGCCCATGCACGAGAATACCGCCGCCCACCCAGAGCATCGCCAGCGTGCCGACGACGGTCAGCACCTGAAGAAAGGGCGGCATGCTGCGCACCAGCGCGCGTCCGACGGGTCCCGAGATCGCCCCGCCACGCCGCGCCAGCGCGACTCCGAAATCGTCGGCCTTCACGATCAGCGCGACCACACCGTAGACGCCGGCCGTGATCAGCACGGCGACTGCGGCCAGCACCAGGGCTTTGGTCAGAAGGTCAGGGGCCGTGATGTTCGCGAGCGCGATCGCCATGATCTCGGCCGACAGGATGAAGTCGGTGCGGATGGCGCCCGCGACCCGCTGATCCTCGAGCGCCTGCGCGTTGAGCCCTCCGGCCACCGATACGCGCGTAACCGGCTGCGCGTGCGTCACCCAATGCATCACCTTCTCGAAGCCCTCGTAGGCGAGGTAGAGGCCGCCAAGCATCAGAAGAGGAGTTATCGCCTGCGGCAGGAACGCGCTGAGCAGCAACGCGGCCGGCAGAAGAAAGAGGAGCTTGTTCTTGAGCGAGCCGAGCGCGATTTTGCCGACGATCGGCAACTCGCGCTGCGCGGCGAGTCCGGTGACATAGCGCGGCGTGACGGCCGCATCGTCGACCACGACGCCCGCCGCCTTGGCGCCGACCTTGACGGCCTGCGCCGCCGTATCGTCGAGCGTCGCCGCCGCCACCTTGGTCAGCGCCACCACG